>NZ_JBSRLA010000001.1:0-115232 GCF_055149105.1 Desulfosalsimonas sp.
CGCGTCCGCTGTTGTTGCAGGAAGGAAGCCCTGCGGCCGGGGTCAGTTTTTTCGCTCCTGACCGTTTACGGATTCAGCCAATGCCTTCGCTTAAAATTTTAAAAACTCGGCCTGTCGGCCTCAAACAGTTTGAAATTTTTTAGCTCCGGCATTTGCTGAATTTTTCCGTAAACGCTCAATGTCGCTTCAAAAACTAACCCCTTCCTTGGACTTCCTTGGAAGTCCTAAAACTGGTATAATCGCCAATCAATAAAAAAATAACTTTTTGATTTTACTTAACACTTAATCACTTAAAACTTAACACTGCCTGCAAAAAAGACTTTTTACAGGCTTATCATTCTTGAATTTGCAAACAGTTATTTTTATGGTACAGAGGTTTTATTATGGCACATATGATCTGCATTGCAAATCAAAAGGGAGGGGTGGGCAAAACCACCACCGCCATCAATCTGGCTGCCGCCCTGGCCCATGCCGGCAAAACCACTCTTCTCGTGGACTGTGATCCCCAGGCCAATGCCACCACTGGCCTGGGAATCGACAAAAGCGGACTGGAAAAGACCCTGTACCATGGTTTGATCGGCCATGCCGATGCCCAGGACATCATTGTTGAAAGCGGTGTGCCCCGGCTCTGGCTGATGCCGTCCCGGGTGGAGCTGATCGGTTTTGAGGTGGAAATGTTAGGCGATGCCTCACGGGAGCGGCTGCTTCAGCAGTTGCTGTCCCCGTGCAGTCAGGCATATGATTATATCCTGCTGGATTGTCCGCCTTCTTTGAGTCTACTGACCGTCAACGCCATGACCGCCGCCCACGGGGTTCTGATTCCCCTGCAGAGCGAGTTTTACGCATTGGAAGGCCTGGGTCAGCTTCTGCAGACGGTCAAGCGGATCAAGCAGCGGATGAACCCGTCTTTGAAAATCGAGGGAATCCTGCTGACCCTTTTTGACAAGCGGACCAATCTTTCCGGTCAGGTGGCCGAAGATGCGGAAAAATATTTCAAAGACATGGTCTATGATACGCGGATTCCCAGGGCCGTGCGTCTGGCCGAGGCCCCCAGCTACGGCAAACCCATTCTTTCCTATGACCCGGCCTCGCCGGGGGCGGTGAGCTACAGTGCTCTGGCAAGGGAAATGTTGCGGAAGCACAATGCACCCGGAGCCCCGGGGCTGCAAAAGACCGCCAGCTGACAGATGCTCATGAAAAGGGGGGACCATGAAAGCCGATGATGCCGGCGCAACCGAGAAAAAACGCAAGCGCGGCCTTGGTAAAGGCCTGGATGCGCTGTTTCCGGATATTGAAATCGGGGACCAGAATCAACAGCCGGAATATTTTCCATGTGATATCAATCGCATCTGTCCCAATCCTTTTCAGCCCCGCAGGCAGTTTCCCCGGGAAGAAATGGCCGAACTGGCCGAATCCGTGAAAATCCATGGCGTGCTTCAGCCTCTGTTGGTTCGGGAAGCCAAAAACGGCTATGAACTCATTGCCGGCGAACGCCGGCTTCGGGCAGCCAAGATGGCGGGCTTGTTTACCGTGCCGGTGGTGGTTCGGGGCATTGGTGATCAGCAGCTGCTGGCCCTGTCCATTATTGAAAACATCCAGCGGGCCGATCTCAATGCCATGGATGAAGCTGAAGCTTATCAGCGGCTGCTTGACGAGTTTGGCTTAACCCAGGAGCAGGTGGCCGGCCAGGTGGGCAAAAGCCGCTCGGCAGTGGCCAATTTCCTGCGGCTGAACCAGCTTGCCGACACGGTCAAGGAGCATGTGCGCACAGGGGATCTGAGCATGGGCCATGCCCGGGCCCTTCTGGGCGCGGACAATCCGTCTTTGCAGCAAACCGCCTGCCGGACGGTGGTCTCGCGAAAGCTTTCCGTCCGGGAAACGGAAAAACTGGTTGCCCGGTTAAATACCCGGACCAGTGATCAACCACAGCCTGCGGCTTCCAGCGAGGAAATCCATTTTGCCGGTCTTGAAGAGGACCTGGGGCGCAGGTTCGGCACCCGGGTGAAAATCAAGCGGCGGGGCAAAAAAGGGCGCGTGGAGATCGAGTTCTATGATGACAATGATCTGGACCGCCTCCTGGCTTTGCTCAAAACCGATTAGATCATGGCCCTGCATCTGATCATAGACGGTTACAACCTGATCCGCAGGTCTGACCGATTGCGCCGCGCTGAAGACAAAAGCCTCGAACTCGGGCGCCGGGCCCTGATTGATGAACTGGCCGCTTATAAGCGGATCAAGGGCTACAAGATTACCGTGGTATTTGACGGCGGCCAAAACAATGATCCTTTTGAGGCCAGGTCTGCCGAAAAAGGAATACGGATCCGGTTTTCACGGTACGGACAGACCGCGGACGCGGTGATCGTAAATATGGCCTGCCGGGATGCGCAAAAGGCCATGGTGGTTACCGCGGATCGGGAACTGGCCGCCAAAGTGGCTGCAAAAGATGCAGTCCCCGTGGATCCGGGCGAGTTTGAGGAAAAAATGGAAATGGCAAGGCTGATGGAAGTCAAGGGTACCGGCGCAGAAGACGGGGATCGTCAGGGCTGGGTGCCGACCACCCGGAAAAAAGGGCCGGCCCGGCGCCTGCCCAAAAGCCGCCGCCGGCAGCTTCGAAAGGTGAAAAAATTATAGAATGAAAACCATCTGTGTCATAGACGGCCAGGGCGGCGGTATTGGTGCGGCCATCATCAAGCGGCTGCGTGCGTTGTTTGAAGAGGACGTGGAGATTGTGGCCCTGGGCACCAATGCCATTGCCACCGCCCAGATGCTCAAGGCCCGCGCCAATCGGGGTGCATCCGGAGAAAATGCCATTGTGCAGACCGTGGCCCGCATGGATGTGCTCATCGGGCCCCTGGGCATTGTCATGGCCAATGCCATGATGGGCGAGGTAACACCGGAAATCGCCGGGGCCGTTGCATCCAGCCCGGCACCCAAGATGCTGGTGCCCCTTTCCCAGGAAAATGTGGCGGTTGTGGGTGCATCCAGCATGCCCCTGCCCCACCTGCTGGATGTGCTCATTGCAGAGCATCTGCAGCCCTGGTTGGACGAATTCAATTGAAACAGGAGAATATTGAAAAATGTGCGAAGCCAATGCATATCTGATAAAAGAACAGGAACCGGAACTGATCATGGAGGCCGTGGATACCATCGAACCAGAAGACGGGGGATTTAAACTGGTCAATATTTTCGGGGAGCAGAAATTCGTCCGGGCGGCCATTCATTCCCTTTCCCTGGTGGATCACAAGGTGTTTTTCAAAAAGGATGAAGCCTGAATCCGGTGCCTGGCCAACAGTTCCCGGGAGATGCATGAAGATTACAATCGCAACAACGGCCGGGTTCTGCATGGGCGTGCGCCGGGCGGTGGAACTGGCCCTGGATTCCGCCAACCAGGATGGCGGGCCCATTTATACCTATGGCCCCCTGATACACAACCCCCAGGTTTTGGCCATTCTCGGGCAAAAACAGATCTCTGTGATAGAAGAGATCCCGGAAACCGGCCGGGGCACGGTGATCATCCGGGCCCACGGAGTACCGCCGGAAGATAAGCATGCTCTGAAAGATGCCGGTTTCAAGGTCATAGATGCCACCTGCCCAAGGGTCATCCGGGTCCAGTCCATTATTGCCCGGCACGCAAAGCAGGGTTTTGCTGTGATTATCGCAGGAGACCGGGAGCATCCCGAGGTGCGGGGGTTGCTTGGATATGCCGGCAGCCGGGGCCATGTGGTCAATTCCTTTGAAGAGATAGAGGCCCTGCCGGCCTTTGAAAATGCCATCATCGTTGCCCAGACCACCCAGAACACCGCGTTTTTCGAAAAGGTCAAGCAATGGGCCGGCGAAAACCGGCCGCATTATCGGGTTTTTGAAACCATTTGCGACTCCACGGAAAAGCGTCAGGCAGAGGTCCAGGCCCTGGCCCGGCAGGTGGATGCCGTGGTTGTGGTGGGCGGCTATAACTCCGGCAATACCCGGCGGCTGGCCGATATTGCGGGCCGGTCCGGGAAAAAGGCCTTTCACGTGGAAACCGCAGAGGAGCTTCCTGTCGAAGAGTTGACGGAATGCCGGAGCATCGGCATTACCGCCGGGGCGTCAACGCCCAACTGGACCATCCGTCAGGTCGTGCAGCACATGGATCGGCGGCTGACCGGAAAAGGCGGTCGATGCAGGCGATTTGTGCATATGCTGATGCGGTGCCTGATGCTTTCCAACCTGTATCTTGCCGTGGGGGCCGCAGGTCTGGCCGCAGCAGGGACCTGGCTGCAGGGTGTGCCTTTAAGACCCCATTATTTGGGTATTGCGGCATTATACACCCTTTCCATGCATACCCTGCACCATATGCTCGACCGGATGGCAGACCGGTACAATGACCCGGACCGGGCGCGGTTTTACCAGGAAAACCGGTATGCCCTGACAATTCTGGCCGGTGCCGCCGGTCTCGGGGGTCTGGGTGTGGCCTGGGCAATGGGGCCGTTGTTTTTCTGGCTGCTGCTGTGCATGAGCCTGCTCGGGGTGGTCTATAACCTGGAAATCGAGGGAAAAGGGCCGGGTGTGGAGAAAATTTCCGTGTTCAAGCGCATCCCCGGCTCCAAGACCGTGCTGGTGACCCTGGCCTGGGGGATGGCCGCGGCCCTGTTTCCGGCACTGGACGCCCAGGGCTACTTTACCCCGGCCAGTATTGCGGCCTTTGTCTGGATTTCCGCCCTGGTGTTTGTGCGAACAGCGTTTTTTGACATCAGTGACATGCAGGGAAGCCGGATTGTGGGCCGGGAAACCATTCCCATCATTCTGGGCGAGCGCCGGACCCTTTTGCTGCTCAAAGGCGTTCTGGCGGTGCTGATTGTGCTGCCGCCCCTGGCTGCGGCCGCAGGCGTTCTGCCCTTGTTATCGTCCGCGTTGAGTCTTTGCCCGGCAGCCATGCTCGCATTTCTGGTGAACCATGAACGCACCGGGCATTTTCCGGGTGTGTTCCAGGGGTTTATAATGGAAAGCCATTTTGTGTTTGCAGGCCTCCTGGCTTTTATCTGCACAGCCCTGGCCGGATAAACATTCGCAGACCAACCCGGCCGGGCAAAATCTGGACAAAAGACATGGATGAATTTGTTGAAATTCCGATAACCGGGGAATTGGATCTCCACACGTTCAGGCCTTCGGAAGCCGGCGACTTAATCGATGATTATCTGGAGGCGTGCCTGGAAAAAGACATTACCGTGGTGCGCATCATTCACGGAAAAGGCACCGGCAAACTCCGGCAGCGGGTGCATGCGGCACTCAAGCGCCACCGGCTGGTGGCCCGTTTTGAACTGGCCTCCCCGGATTCCGGCGGCTGGGGGGCCACCCGGGTGTGGCTCAAGTCCCCGGACGCCCGTGAAGCCTGACAGGCATTGATGGAAAAATTTCCCAGAAAAGTTTTTGCCACTCTTTTTTTTGCTATTTTTGTATCGGTTACAGGGGTGGGCATCGTGGTGCCCCTTTTGCCGGTATATGCCCATGAGCTTGGCGCCAGCGGTTTTTCCATCGCCCTGATTTTCGGCGGTTTTTCCCTTTCGCGCACGTTTTTTCTCCCCTGGTTCGGCCGGCTTTCTGATGCGCACGGCAGAAAACCCTTCCTGGTAATGGGGCTGTTTTCCTATTTTGTTATTTCCGTTGCATTTGTCCTGGCCCATCAAATCCACAGCCTGATTGCCATCCGGCTCATCCAGGGGGTGGCTTCGGCAATGATCATGCCCGTGGCCCAGGCATATGTGGGCGATATCACCCCTGAGGGAAAAGAGGGCATCACCATGGGCGGATTTAACATGTCGGTGTTTGCCGGCCTGAGCATCGGCCCCCTCATGGGCGGAGTGATCCGGGATGTGTTCGGCCTGAACATGGCTTTTGTCTGTATGGGGGCTTTGGCGTTTTTTGGTTTTTGTCTGGCCGCAGCCCTGCTTCCCCCGGTTACCGGAGAGCGGATTTATGCGGTGGGCCGGGTCCCGGTGAAGTGGCGCCTGCTCGTGCGCGACCCGATGCTGGTGTCGCTTTTTTCCTTCCGCATGGTCTATACCACCTGCATCGGCATCATCTGGGGGTTTTTGCCCGTTTATGCAAATGATGCATTTGCGCTTTCCAGTTCTGCTGTGGGCCTGCTGGTGATGCTTGGGGTTTCGGTAAGCGGTCTGATCCACATTCCCATGGGCATGCTGGCTGATCGCTGGGACAAGCGCTTTATGGTGGTGATCGGCGGCATCGGAGTGGTTGTGGCAATGCTTTTGATGGGCACTGCAAAGGGGTTTTCCGGTCTGTTTGCGGCAAACGTGGTTTTCGGAATCGGCGGCGGCATTGCCATGCCCGCAGTCATGGCTTTGGCCGTGATCCGGGGCCAGAAGATCGAGGCCATGGGGTCGGTGATGTCGATGATTACCGTGGCCCACAGTCTGGGCATGCTTATGGGATCGATTTTTGCCGGGCTGGTTATGGACTGGTTTGAACTCAGGTATGCATTTTTTCTGGGCATCCTGATCATGGCCGCGGGCACGGGCCAGTTTTTTGCCGGAACCCGGCATTCAGACGCAGCCGCCAGGCCCGGACGGGAAAAAACATCATAAAAAGCTTTTTTACCGCGTCCGCTGTTTGTCAGGAAGGAAGCCCTGCGGCCGGGGTCAGTTTTTTCGCTCCTGAGCGTTTACGGATTCAGCCAATGCCTTCGCTTAAAATTTCAAAAACTCGGCCTGTCGGCCTCAAACAGTTTGAAATTTTTTAGCTTCGGCATTCGCTGAATTTTTCCGTAAACGCTCAATGTCGCTTCAAAAACCGACCTCGTCCTTGGGCTTCCTTGGAACTGTTCCCCCAAGGCCGCAAGCCCGGGACCGAGCTATAACAGTAACTTTTCCTGAGGTTGCTTCAGAGACTTGAATGTGTTTCTCTGGCTCCCTTGGTGTGAAATTTTGCACACAGTCGGCCATGATGCCGGCCCGGGGGTGGTTTGCGAGTCGCATTGAGCGCGCAGGCGGTCAGCAGGGAGCAAATCGCCATATGCGAAAATTATAGAATCAAGCACTGGCAGCAACTTTTTTGAAGTTAGAAGGCCTTTTCAGATAGCCGGAGCTGAAAAACAGTTCGGAAGAGGAAATTTATGCAGACTGCAGGCCAATATGCCGTGATAACAGGTGATTTTACGGGATTTTCGGCAATGGATGCCAGTGCACGCCGGTCCATGCCCGGGCTCATGAACAAAGCCGGTAAGGCTTTTTGCCGGCTGATGCCCGGGGTTATGCCGTATCCCATCTCTGTGTTCCGGGGCGACAGCTGGCAGGCCCTGTTTTCCGATCCGTCATGCGCCTTGCGGGCCGCGGTGTTTATCCGGGCCTACATCCGGGCCTTTGGCGGCCATTCGGGTTTTGACACCCGCATGGCCATTGGCATCGGGGAAGTGGATTACGTGCCTGAAAAACAGGTGACAGCCGGAGACGGCACGGCCTTCCGGCGCTCCGGAAAGATGCTGGAAAAAATGGGTTCGCCCCGGGCCGGGGATCTTCGCTACGCTTTTGACAATGCTCCGTTTGAAGTCGTCATTGACGCACTGGTGCGCGCCACCGGGGCACTTATGGAAACCTGGCGGCCGCTTCAGGCCAGAGCGGTGATCGGACGTCTGGAGGGTTCAAAGATCGCCCAAATTGCGGCTGATTGGCCCGGGCCGGTTTCGCCCCAGGCCGTGTCCCGGCATTTGAAAAAAGCCCGCTGGAATGCAATCAACCACGCCATTGCAGTGTTTGAGCAAATCCATAAATAAGCCATTTAAGGTTTAATTTTTGTTTTAAATCTTAAAAGGTTTAATTTTTGCCTGGCTTCAAAATCTGCTGCAAAAAAAACATTTTCACGGGTTTTCGCACGCGGGGCGGTCGGGTGACGGTTTGCTCCCTGCTGACCGCTTGCGCGCTCAATGCGACTCGCAAACCGTCCCCCGTCCGCCCCGCGTGGCCGCCTGCAGGTCTTTGATGGGTAGGGCAAAAACAGGTGATGGGTATCGCGGTGAACTTCGGTCCGGGTGCGGCAGCCGGGCCTGCACCCCCACCGGGGCCACGCGGAAAAAGGCGAAGAAGACGGGGCTGGCTCAGGATTTTCTTTTTCGGCTCACAGGGGTCATGACAACGCGGAATCCCAGGTAATTGCCCTTGAAATCCGCATTTACGCTGGCCCGGTAGGAGCAGCGCAGTTCGCTGGCAAAGTTGCACCAGCTGCCGCCCCGGATGACCCGGCGGGGACCGTCAGCGGAATGCACGGGGTTTTTGTAGCCGTGGCGGCGGTATGCCTCTTCATGGTAAGTGTCTTCGCACCACTCATAGATATTTCCGGCCATGTCGTGCAAATCCAGGTCATTGGGCTCCAGGCCCCCCACCGGATGGGTCCGCATGCCGCTGTTGGCCGAATACCACGCGATCTTGTCCAAAGGCTTGTTTCCCGGGTATTTTTCCTGGCGGCCGCCGCTTCTGCAGGCGTATTCCCACTCGGCTTCCGTGGGCAGGCGGAAATGGTACCGCCCCTTGTTCATGGCGGTGAGTTTCTGGATAAAATCCCGGGCGTCATGCCAGGAAACCTGCTCCACGGGATGAAGACCGCTTTGCTTGAACCAGGCCGGATTTTTGCCGCGCACCTTCTGCCATAGGGTTCCTGAGGCCACCTTTTTCCACTGCTCCTGGGTGACCGTGTATTTGGCCAGCCAGAATCCGTCGATAAACACCTCGTGCACGGGCATTTCATCGCGGTTTCCCTCGCCGTCCCAGGTTCCGCAGCCCATCTGAAAAACTCCGGTGGGAACCCAGGTAAAAACCATTCCGATGGTGGGCTCCTCCCAGTTGTCCCCTGGCTGGTGCGGGCCGGATGCAGCAGGCAGCACCCGGGGCTTTTCTTTGGGCGACTGCCGCTCCAATCCGGTTTTTGACCGGGATTCAGGCCCGGATGCCGGGGCGGCGGAAGAAATCTGCTCTGCAATACCTGTCATTGCAGGCCTGGGCGTTTCAGGGTCTGCAATTTTGTTGGCGCCGCCTGTGCCGGTTTCCACAAAAGAAGCACTGCCCCGAAGATAACCAAGGATAGCTTCAAAATCCGGGGGACGGTCCTGGGGGCGGAAATTCAGACACTGGCTGATTAAAATCTGGATACCAAACGGCAGGTCCGGGCGGGTAAATTCCAGGTCATGTTCCTTGATCCGCCGAAGCCTTTCACTGAAGGTTTCCTGTTCATACGGAAGCGCACCGGCCCAGATGAAATAGCTGACAAACCCGTAGGAAAACACCAGGCTGGAGATGCCCGCCTGGCTGCTGTGGGTCAGGAGCTCCGGGGCGGACCAGTTGGGGGTGAACTGGGCGCTGGAGGAAACCGAGGTGCTGCTGATGCGCTCCAGCCCCCCGAGATCCCCGATAATTAAGCGGTTGTGCTGGTTGATCAGCAGATTTGAGGGTTTGAGATCCTTGACGATAAACGATTCACTGGTTCTGTCGGAAAGCCGGTTTAAGATTTCAGCCAGTTCCAGCATGAGCTTTTCCGCCTCTTCCGGAGGCAGTGGAAAATGGTCCAGAACCCGATCGAGCAGGTTATACGGACAGAATTCCATCAAGATCACCAGGTGTGCCCTGGCCTCCTGTTTGGACACCTGTTTGTCCACCAGGTGAAAATCATAGATCTCAATGACACCCTCGCCCTTGATCTTGTCGTAATATTCCTGGATGGCATAAAAATCATGGGAAATCTTGGAGTCCAGGTCCCCCGGGGTGCGGTGGGACAGGGAGCGCTCCACCATGATGGGCACCACCTTGACCGCCCGCTCCTTGAGATTGTCCTTTACATGGTAGACCACTCCGTAAACACCGGATCCGATTTTCCGGACAACCTCGTAGGTGGGAAGGCATTTTTTAATGATGTCCTTCAATTTTATTCCTCGATCCGGGCAATAATGAAACTGGTATTGTCGGTCAGTCCTTTCCTTCTGGCGGCGTTGGCCAGTCTGGCACCGTTTTTTACCGGTTCGGGGCCAAGTAGCTCATGAATTTGGGAATCCGGAAAAATATCCGTGAGTCCGTCAGAGCAGATCAGGTAGGTGGCTGAACCGTTGACGGGATGCAGATCTGCATAAATTTTGCGCTGGGGCCACACCTGGGAAAAGACCGGTCCGATTCCGAATTCGATCAAATGTTTGTAAGGGTGGGTGGCGGCTTTTTCCGCATTGACCATTTTTTGGTCAACCATGTCCTGGACCAGGGAATGATCATGGGAGACGTATTCGATAAAATCCGAATGAAAGCGGTAAACCCGGCTGTCTCCGGCATTAAAGACAATGGCCGTCATTCCGTCGCAAAGCAGGCCGGCAATAGTGGTGCCGCAGTGCATCGGCAGATCTTTTTCGGCCCGGGCCTGAATGGTGTTTAAGGCATCGCGCACTGCCTGCCGGGAGATGCCGTTGGTCCAGTTGTGGCTTTCAATCTGTCTGCAGGTAAACTGGCTGGCTTCCGCCCCGCCCTGGTGACCCCCCATGCCGTCGCAGACGGCGAGCAGCAAAGTGTCTGTGGAGAAGCTGTTTCTGCGGCTCAAAAGATCGGCCTGAAACAAACTCTGTCCGTCGACTATGCAGTCCTCCTGCCGGTGGCGGGGTCCGATCATCATGGCTGAAAATATCTGGCATTGCATAAGATTGGCCGCAAAAGTGTGGTTTCAGATCGTGGATATCATGGCAAAACCGTCTGGATTTTGCAAGACTGTTTTTCCTCTGTTTTTTTTCGGGGTTGCAGCAGGCAAGGTGTTTTTCACAGGCTGGCTACCGGAGCACGCCTGTCTGGCGGAGCCGGTAAATATATATGCATACAGCGATCAGGATACCGTAACCCAGGACATATCCGCCGATCATCTCCGTTGTGGTGCCGGAAAAGCCAGGGAGAGAAGACAGGCCGGAAAATACGGGCAATGTCAGCCGGACTGCGAGCAGGCCCGTGAAAATCGGAAAAGCGATGCGCCGCATCAGGAAAAGACTGACAGCCCCGACAATGTTGGCTGCAGGCAAAAGCCCCCACAGGGAAGCCTGCAGCAGCGTTTTCATGCTGTTGACTTCTTCCGGACCGGCCCCGCCCCTGTAAAGAAGAATCAACACCATGGCCACGGTCATCAGCCCGGATACACCGAATCCCAGATAAAAAATCGAGATCAGCCATACCCAGATGGAACGACTGCTTTTGGGCTGTGCCGGGTTCATTTTACGGCCTTCAAAACAGAGGGTGTCAGGGATATGCGTCCCAAATTGGCAGGGCACCCAAAAAAATCTTTCCATCTTGATCTTTTGGGTGCCCTGTTGATTAATACCGGTGATCAAACAATTTGCGGTTAATGGGCCGCGCCTTCGGCTGCCTTGGATAAGTCAGCGGCGCCGCTTTCAAATACTTTCGTGGCCGTCTCCAGAACTTCCGGCGGAAAACCCACAATCTTAAACATCACGCCAAAGGCCAGTACCCAGACCACCACCAGGCAGATGACCCAGAGGATAAAGCCGTATTTTAGAAAATCGATGGGAGCAATGGCCCGCTCGCCGGTATCCGGATAAGTCCCCAGCCCGTAGACAATGGCGTTGTTGGGGGTGCCAACGATGAGAAAATGGGCAAACGAGGTGGCAAAGGCCACGGCCAGGCCCGAAGCCCAGGGTTCTCCGGCGACTTCGGACATAATTCCCATGGGGATGACAATGGGTCCGAGAAGGGCCGTGGTTCCGGCATCAGACATGAAGTTGGTCATCAGGCCGGAAAATGAGGACAATCCCACCCAGAGGCCGAATCCCTGGCTCATGCCCGCATAGCTCAAAATGCCCATAACGCTCTGGGCCAGCCACAGGGCGGCACCGGTTTCCTTGAGCAGGGCGCCCAGGGTCAGGGCGCCGCAGTACATAAACCAGGCATCCCAGGAAATGCCGCCCAGGATTTTGTTCCAGGCCGTGGTGCGGAAAATCACGGGGATGATCAGGGCCAGCAGCGCAGGGCCGCCCAACCCGAGATCAGCGAAAATCCAGAGCCCCAGGATAACAATGAGCATGGCAAAGGTGACATATTCCGCGTATTTCATCTTGCCCATTTTCCGGGTTTCTTCCTTCATGGCCGCAAGGCCCGGGGTCAGGTCCTTGTGCTTGATTTTTCCGGAAAACAAAACAATCATGTACACGGCCACGATCAGGCCAAGCACCGGCACCATGGGAAAGCCGTAGGTCATCCAGGTGAAAAAATCCATGGGCACGTTATAACCCTGCCAGAAGCCCATCATGATCACGTTTCGCCCGCCGGCGGCCGGAGATCCCACGCCGCCAACGTTTAAGGCAAAACATAAGGCAAAAAGCAGAAACTTGGCCAGGTTGGGGTCGTGTTCGATTCTGCCGCCGGAGCTCTTTTCGGATACCACCCCGAAATAAACCGCCATCATCACCGGGGTCATGAATGCACACATGGCATGGGCGGAGATAAAAGAGCCGATAATGGCCATGCTGATGCACAAAACAAAAATGGGGGTGTAAAATCCCCTGGTCCAGCCCAGAATCCATGTGGCCAAACGCTTGTGCAGGCCCACATCCACTACGGCCACCCCCATGGCCAAAACCCCAAGCAAAAAAAGCGGGGCATCACCGGCAAAGGTTTTGCCGATCATGCCCCGGGGAAGAAGACCGAGAAAATAAGCCAGAAGCGGCATCAGGATGCCGGTCAGGCCGATGGGGATCGCTTCTGTGGCAAAAAAGATAATGGCCATGGGGATGATGCCCAGCACGGTCATGGCCTTGTCTGCGGCATGGTCCAGGTTTTCGGCAATGCCCCAGTCAATCAATTTATTGGCAATGCCGTGTTTGTCAATGGTTTCCACCAGGCTTTCCGGGGTGGGTAAAATAAATCCGACCACAACAAAAAATGCAATACCGACAATCAGCCAAAGGGTCTTGTTGGCCAGAATCCCGCCCTGGCCGCCGGTGTCTATTTCATGGCTCATATGTGCAATCTCCTCGGGTTGTAAACGGTTTGAACTCAGATTAGAGGCTGCATTCCTTCATTGCGTCCACGACCTGCTTAAATACGTCGGTCAATCGCAGAATGCCAACAATGTTGTCCCGGTCGTTGGTCACCAGCAGGGATTGGTGCTGGCCCATGATCAGCTGGTTGATGGCCACATCCAGGGAATCTGTATTTTTAACAAATTCGCCTTCTTCAGGAACGTGCATACAGTCTTTTGCCTGCATGCCGGCCGCCTTTTTGCAGATATCCATCAGCGGCTTGTCCCACAGGGAAAACTGCTTGACCATAGAGCGCAGAAATTCCTGGCTGAATCCGCTGGCCATCATCCGCCCGGCATTTCCGCCGGCGGCCTGTTTGTATTTTGGCTCCAGGCTGCGCAGGATGTCGAGCTGGCTGAGTTTTCCCACAACCCTTTTTTGTTTGTCATAGACCAGAATGGCCCTGTGGGGATATTGGGCGCCCGGGCGCTTGTATTGCTCCTGGGCTTTTTCCAGTGCCATGACCGCATCAAACAGGCTGGCGTTCTGGTCGATGGTGGCGTATTCTTCAAGCGGCACCATCATGTCCTGGACAGTAATTTTTTTCATGGCAG
This sequence comes from Desulfosalsimonas sp., assembly GCF_055149105.1. Classification (NCBI taxonomy): domain Bacteria; kingdom Pseudomonadati; phylum Thermodesulfobacteriota; class Desulfobacteria; order Desulfobacterales; family Desulfosalsimonadaceae; genus Desulfosalsimonas; species Desulfosalsimonas sp. Next base: position 13,594 of record NZ_JBSRLA010000001.1, read on the forward strand.
CACTCCTCCTGGTTTCCGGTGCTGTCACCGGGTTTTGGTCATATCCTTTTTGAATTTTTATGAAATTGACTTAAGCTTTGTTCAGCCTTTTGTGCATTTGTCCCTGTCTCTTCATTTCGGGCCATATCCCATGGATTGAAGATTGTGGACTTACTAAATTTTCTTTTTGGTGTCCAGTTTTTTGTTTCAAGTTGTTTATGTTTCAAAATGTTTCGAGGCGCATGTCTGCTGGATTTTTCCAGGAACCGGGGAGAATTAAAAAACGGCCAAATCCCCAATGAGACAATTTCTCAAACAGAAATCAGATTATAATCTTTCTGGCAGGTTGCAGGCAACCCTGAAATTTTGTATACTCGGCCTGAATTTTTCCTGGACTTTTACGGCGCCATCTGAAATCAGACTTTTTACGGTGCCATCTTCGTTGGAGTCTATCATTTTTTTTTGTTTTTGACAGGAGAATCAATGATTCTGCAAACCACCGGTTCTGTGACGCCTTTGCTGCATCTGCTTGGCCCGTCTGATCTGCCGGCCTTTCTGATTCAATCTGATCCGCCTGTTCTCATTGATGCGGGCATGAGCGCCGTGGCTCCGCAGTATATCCGTGAGGCAAAGGCTATATTAAACAGCCGCGGTCCTGCTGATCTGTTTTTGACCCATGTGCATTATGATCACTGCGGGGCTGCGGCATGGCTGAAAAAGGCTTTTCCGGAAATGCGCATCTGCTGCTCAGAAGCCGGAAAAGATCTGCTTTTGCGTCCCAATGCGGTTTCCACCATTGGAAAGTTAAACCATGCCGGTGCCGGCTATCTCCAACAGATGGGCCAGGCTGACAAGGAGGCCCCGGAATTTGAGGTCTTTGAAGTAGACCGTGTCATAGAAGACGGCCAGAGCATTGCCCTGGCACCGGGCCTGAGCCTGCAGGCGTTTGCCACCCCGGGCCATACCCGGGATTCCATGAGCTTTTATCTCCAGGAACAAAAAATCCTGTTTACCGGAGAAGCTGCCGGCATCATGGCGCCGGACGGCTATATTTTTTCCGAGTGGCTCACGGATTACACCGATTATATGAATTCCCTGGAAAAACTGGCCGACCTGGAAATCGAGATTCTGTGCCCCGGCCACGGGTTTGTTCTCACCGGAAAAGATGCCGCCGATTACATGCCCAGGGCCATTGAAAGCGGCCACAGGTTCCGGGAACTGATTGAGACCACCCTTGAGCAAACCGATTGGGATGTGGAGCAAGCCAAGCAGCACATCAAGCAGATCGAGTATGATCCGCTTGCCGATCCCAAGCAGCCGGAGTTTGCCTATCTGTTAAACCTGGACGCAAAGATCCGCGCGGTTATGCGCGTTTGCACCCAGTGATCCGGCAAGTGCCGGCCGGCATGTCCCGGCCTGGAGTCAGAAATTATCCGGTTGCTGCCGGGACGTGCTTTCCAGGTCGATGACCAGTCGGTTGTCTGCCGGGGGCAGGTCGGTCCACCATCCTTCCACAAGGTCTTTTTGAAAAAATAAAACCAGTCTGCCCATTATCCCGGTGCCCTTTGCGCTGATAACCGTATCGGGTTTCTGCTCGTCGCCTGCCAGATGGGCCAGGTAGGCCTCTGCGATTTGCGGGGCAAGCAGATCCATGCCTTTTTCTGAAACATGGTATTTTTCCAGTGCATCCCCGGCCAGGCCCACGGTGCCTTCCATGGCAAAGTTGCGGGCGTAGTCCGGAAATTCTTCTGGCATGGAATCAATGGCTTTTATAAACCGGCTTTCAATGGTGCAGGTCTGCCCGGCGGATATGGTGATTTCGCGCCAGGGGCAGGGCCAGGTCACCAGGGAGCCGGTTTCAATGTCAAATACCGGGTTTGGAATATCTTCAAACTGTTTTACCGTTATATCCTGGGCGTGGAAATGACCGGTAAACACCAGGCGCACCCCGTAGGCGGCCAGCAGCCGGGCAATGGCTTCACTGTGATCCACCACATATTCGCCGTAGTATTTTTCATTTCCGGGGTAATGCGCCACCAGTCCGTGATGCATCATTGCAATGGCGGCCTTGTTGTTTTTCCGGGCCTGTATCAGCATCTCCTCAAGCCATTTAAGGGTCTTGTCTGAAAAACGGCCGTTTACCATCGGATGGCCGCCGGCCCTGTTTTTGCGCCACAGGCATGAATCCAGGGCAAAAAGCCAGAGCCCGTCCACGGGTTCGGCCACATAGCTCAAAGATGCGGAGTCACGGGAGATGGCATTATCGTATCCGTAAGCGCCGTAAATCTCACTGAACCCTTGGGGTTCCACGGTTTCCACGCCCTGGCTGCCTTCATTGGTATAGCGCACCGCCTCGGGGTTGCGGACGTCATGGTTTCCCGGAACCACGTAAATGTCTGCCGTCGGGTGCAGGCGGCGGATTTTTTCAGCCACCCGCTGGTGGTTAATGCGTTCGCCGTCCTTGGTCATGTCCCCGCAAATGAGGATGAAATCCGCAGGTTCTTTTTGTATCTCAGAAGCGGCGGCTTCCAGGATTTCATCGCTTAGGGCCAGCATTTTTCGGTCTTCACGGATGTAACGGGCAAAATCCGGCCCCGAGGTGCCAAGGCCGGGATGGTAATAATGCGGATCAGTGAGAACAATAAAGCGGGCGGCGGGGTAATCGGCCGGCTGCGGCAGCCTATGGGAAAGCTTCGGGTCCTGCTGATACCGGAAAGAGGCCGGCTCCGGTCCGGATTTGCCGCAATTTGTGCAAAAGATGCAGGCGATGAATGACAAAATCAGGATAATGGGCCGGGTGCGCATGGGCTGCCTCCTTGCTGTGAAAATTTGCCTTGTTTTATAGCACACAAGCAAGGCCGGTTTCACGCCAAATTCCATAGTGCAGGCAAAAAAATCCGAACAAGGATTGAATTTGCAGTTGTGTGAATGTAAAACCAAAGCCATGAACAAAGTTTCTTTCCATGCCCCTGTATCGGATCGGATCCGGACGGCTGGTTTTGTCCTGGTGGCATTGGTGTACGTGATTTCAGGCTTCCGGGCAGTGAACTGGCGGACTGAAGACGGGATGGGCCATGCTTTTTTCAGGCTTTTACCGCTGGCGCCGGCCTGTTTTCATGCCTATTTTTATTTTGTTAAATGATAAAGACTGATTCCATGTTCCAGGGAGGTCTGCCCATGTTTAAAGAAGTTGAATCCATATTGTTTGCCACCAATCTTTCGGAAAACTGCCGGCCGGCACTGGATGCCGCCATTGCCATGGCCACCCGCCACCAGGCCGAGCTGGTGCTGCTCCATGTCGTTGACCGGGATGTGCCCGGCCAGATTGAGGAGCATTTCAAGGCCGTTTTGGGCGAGGAAAAATGGGCGGCAATCAAACTGGAGCACGAACAGGATGCCCGTCAGGCGCTGATCGGGAAAATGTCCACGGATAAACTCAGCCGGAAGGTGATCCGGCGTTACTGCCGGGATGCGGGTATGGACCCGGATTCCTGCGGCTTTGCCTGGCGGGAGGTTGTGGTCCTAAACAGCGATATTGCCGGCACCATTGTTTCCCAGTGCGATGGAAACAACTGCGACATGATTATCATGGGCAGCCGCAAAGGGTTTCTGGGGGGAAATTCTGTGGGGTCGGCCATCAAGGCGGTTTTGCGGAAATCCAAAATCCCGGTGCTGGTCGTGCCGGCTCAATAAGGGCGGTTTGCGGATTTGGTCTGGTCCTTGAGCTGTTTTTTTGCGTATTTTACCGGAAAATCCGGATGCATAAGATACGGCCGCATGTTTTTGTCAAAATCCGCGCGAAGACTTTCAAAAACGCTGGTTTTTTCCTGCTGGTCAATAAACCGGCGCTGACGGGTATGCTCCCAGACAAGCGTTTCTCCCAGCCGGTTTTTGATCTCCTCCTGCGGGGGCAGATCATTGTCCTGGTTTGTTCCGTAAAGGCTGTGGACGGAAACAAGTAGGCGGGCCCGAAGGGTCACCAGCATCCGGTCTCCGATCTGGGTGACAGATGCGTCATAAATTTCCAGCACAGCCTGGTTGTCCAGAATCGTTTTTTCAATCAGTGTCTCTTCCATCAGATCTGTCTGCCTTATGGTTATTTGTGCTGATTCATTGGGAAAATAATTGCAATTGTATCTGTCTGGATTTTTTTGAAAAATTGTCTGGAGCCGGTTTTTTGAGATCCGCTGCGATTTCGGCCATAAACGGTGAAGGTTTTTGCTGCCGGGTTTGACCGTAAATTTTCCGGGTCCGGGCCGAGCAAAGAAACAGCTCGGACATGGCCCGGGTGATGCCCACGTAAAAAAGCCGGCGCTCCTCTTCAATATCTGTCGGTTTGCTGTCCGCCCCGTGATAGGGAATCAGGCCGTCTTCGCATCCAGCCACAAAAACCACCGGAAACTCCAGGCCCTTGGCCGCGTGCAGGGTCAAAAGCGAGACGTTTTCACTGCCATCTTTGCAGAAATCGGCATCCGAGCAAAGGGCCAGCGTTTCTGTAAATCCACCGACATCTGCGCCAAAGGCCCCGGCCATCCGGCGCAGTTCCGCGATGGTTTCTTTTGTGCGCACGTCCGCCTCAGGCAAACCGGGGCCGAGCCATTGGAAAATTTTTTCCAGTTTTTCGGGTGCCGGATCCTTTCGGGCGCTTGTTTTCAGGTCTGTCAACTGCTCAACAAAACGCCCCAGGCTTTTTGATGCTCCGGAGCTCAGGCATTCCACCCCGGTCCGGTGGGCTTCTGCCAACAGGCCGTTTACCGAAAGCCCCTGTCTGCGGGCCCAAGCCTTGAGATCAGCCAGGTCTTTTTTGGGAAAGTCAGGGAAAAGCACCGCCAGGACCCGGAGCAGGTCCCGGCTGGCCGCTGATCCCTCCAGGATCTTGAGGGCTGAAACCGGTTCTGCAATGCCTGCGGCCTCCCAGACATGGGCCTTGCTGGCCAGCCGGCAGGGAATGCCGGCGTCCTGGAAAACCCCGGCAAAGACTTCGGCCTGGGCACGGGTGCGAAACAGCACGGCAAAATCGGCAAATGAGCGTTGGCCCCCGTCTTTGGCAAACTGGTCCGCTTTGTCAAAATCATGGAAATCAAAGCCCATGCCGCCCACCATCTGCTCGATGGTTTTGCCCACTGCCACGGCTTCGCCCCGTTGATCCGCCGCCTGGATCAGATGAAGGTAAGGGGTGCCGGAAATGTCGGAAAAAACGGGCTGGCAATGCCGGCTGTCGCCTTTTTCGCCCAGGACCTGGCCGGCGGCTGAAAGAATGGTTTGCGTGGACCGGTAGTTCCGGCGAAGATGTATGATGCGGGCACCCGGAAAATCCGTTTCAAAACATTGGAAATAGGCCGGATCCGATCCCCGGAAACCGTAAATGGACTGGTCCGGATCACCGATAACACAGATCTGTCCGTCTGCGGGGCAAAGTTGTCTGACCAGCCGGTACTGGGCGTAATTGAGATCCTGGTATTCATCAATAAACACAAAAGGCAGCCGCTTGCGCAGAGTTTCACACAGTGCCGGATCCGATTCAAGGAGCATGACGGTTTGGCAGATCAGGTCCTCGTAATCCCACAGGCGTTCGGCGTCCAGGATGTCCTGGTAGGTGCTGTAAATTTCCGAAAACACCGGGGCTGCCTCTCCGGCAATGGGTTCCAGGTTGTCATCCGGGCCAAGAATGCGCTGTTTTGCCGCTGCCACCCGGTCCATGAGGGTTTCGATCCGGTCATTGACCTGTGTGCCTCTTGCCTTGACCCTGTCTGCGGCTTCGGCCAGCAGTGCGCGCCGGTCCTGCTCATCGGCGATGCCGTGATTTGCCGTGTTTTTGATTTCCCTGAGCAGGGAAAAACAGAAGGAATGAAAGGTCCGGGCTTCGGGCAAAACCCCATCCGGACCCAGCAGGCCCCTTAAGCGCTGTTTCATCTGGTCTGCGGCCTTGTGGGTGAAGGTGACCGCCAGGATGTGCTCCGGGGTGGCGGATTTGGTTTGCAGAAGCCAGGCGATCCGGCAGGTCAGGGTCCGGGTTTTGCCTGTGCCCGGTCCGGCCGATATGAGCAATGGGCCGCCGGCATGGGTTACGGCCCGGTACTGGTCCGGGTTCAGGCCGGCAAGAACCGGGTTTTCATGATTGTTTGCCAAAGGGGTTTGCGGGCTGTGCGGTTTTTCCGGGGGATCAGGATCGGGGACCGCTGTTTTGGTTTTTGCGGATTTTGGCTTTTTTTTTACAGGCGCGGCCGGCAGGTCGAATAAAACCTGCTGGCCGGTCAAATGCTCGCGCTGCTCCGGGGTGAAAATGGTGACCCGCCCGTACTGGCCGTCAAATCCGGGTTGACGGTGGACCCGTCCCGCCCGCATGCGTTCCACGGCCTCGGCCAGAAGCCCGTTTCCGGAAGCCCGGATTTCTTCAACAGGCATGTCGTGCAATACCCTTAATTCCGGGCCCAGGCGGCTGATGACCGTCTGCCAGGCGGAAATCACCTTTTTGCTCTTGGGCCCGACGCTCAGCAGTTCGGACAGGATTTCAGCCAGGGGAATCAGACTGTAAAACGGATGGGTTTTTTCGGGTTTTTCGCCATCTTTCCGGCCGGCGAGCTGCTCGACCCGGTAGAGCACCCCCACAGTGACCGGGTTTCCGCATACCGGGCAGATGCTTCTGTTTTCAATGGTTTGTCTGGGATGCAGGTTGACCCCGCATTTGCGGTGGCCGTCCTGGTGGTATTTGCCTTCTTCCGGGAAAAATTCCAGGGTGCCCAGAAATTTTTCCGGGTCTCCGGTTGCGATGGCACTGCGCATGGCATCATAGCTGAGTTGGGTGTCAAACAAATTGGCCTCCCGGCCCAGGTTGGCCGGTGAGTGGGCGTCGGAGTTGGACACCAGGGTGCGGTTGTCCAAATCCTTTATCCGCCAGTTCATGGGCGGATCAGAGGAAAGACCGGTTTCCACGGCAAATATGTGATCGGAAAGATCTTCAAAGCATTCAGCCACCGAGTCAAACCCGGATTTGGACCCGAACAGGGAAAACCAGGGGGTCCAGATGTGGGCCGGGGTCAGAAAGCCCGATTCATGGGTTTCAAGCACGATTTCCAGCAGGCGCTTGGAATCCAGGCCCAGGATGGGACGGCCGTCTGCCTTGAGGTTACCGATCTGCGAAAGCCGGGCGTTGAATTTCTCCACATGGGACAGTTCGGGAAAAAATACCACATGGTGAAGTTTTCGGGTAACCCCGCCCTTTTTATAAATGTTGCTGATCTCGGTGCTCAAAACAAAGCGCACCGGATAATCGCCGGCCACGGAAATTTGTTTTTCGCACTCCTGTTCCAGGTCGTCTTTGAGCTTCAACAAGCCTTGTTCGGCGGGTTCCAGATATTGCCGGATTTCATCGAGCCATTGGGGATGGGTGTAATCCCCTGTGGCCACCATGGTGATGCCCTTTTGCCGGGCGGCCATGTACAAATGGGGAAAATCCAGGTTTTTGGCCGTGGCCCGGGAAAAGCGGGAATGAATGTGCAGATCAGCGATATATTTCATGGCTTGATTTTTTATCACACTGCCCGGAAGACTTCAAGGCAGGGTTGGCCGCAGACGCCAATTCCAGCCCGAATAGTGCCGGCTCTGGTAAAATTTTCCGCTCAGGGATGAAAAAACTGCCCCAGCCGAAGATAGACAATGCTTTTTATGGTTTCCGCATGAGCAGTCCCGGGTGGCAGCTTGCTCCCTGCTGACCGCTGGCGCGCTCAATGCGACTCGCAATCTGCCCCCCGGGCCCATGCGAAAACCCCGCCAATCTTTCGATCGGGAAAAGCGCTTCGGGCAACTCCGGTGTAAAGGCTGTGTGGTGGGGTTGCTCAATAAAGACAAACTCCGGCCTGAAAAAAGACTTGCCTGGCAAACCGGCAGCGGGTTATGAAGTGAACTTTGATACAAATCCCGCACTCAAATGAAATGGATGAATTTATGCAGCTTTTGGCTTCCACCCTTTCCGTGACCCGCTACCGGGTTCAGGGAAAACCGGCCGAGCCGGTGATGGACACGGTCCGAAACGGGCTCAAGGATCAGATGATCCGGGAGATCGACAATGATCCGGCCCAGAAAAGCATCGGATGGACTGAATCGGCCCGGCCCTTTGCCCCGGATTTTGAATCCGCCCAGTTCATGTTCGGCAACCATCTGGTGTTTTCCCTGCGCATGGACAAAAAATCGGTCCCTGCAAAGATCGTTGCCAAGCATGTGAACATGGCAACAGCCAAACGCCTTGCCGATAACGGCCAGAGCCATTTGTCAAAAAACGAAAAGCGCCAGATCAAGGACGAGGTCCTCCACCGGCTCTATACCCGGGTGCCGGCCACGCCCAATGTCTATGACCTGGCCTGGGACATGGAGGCCGGGGTTTTGTGGTTTTTCTCCAATTTGAAAGAGGCCAACGAGGAGTTGGAAACCCTGTTTTCAAAATCGTTCCGGATCTCGCTGATTCGGATGTTTCCCTATACAGAGGCTGATCTGGCCGCCGGGCTTTCAGATGATCAGCGCGATGCCCTAAAGCAGTCCGGACCCGCCCTGTTTTCCGGAGGTGGCCATGCTTGATGTCTCTGTTGCCTACAACCGGTACAAGTTTCTGGGCCACGAGTTTCTGACCTGGCTGTGGTACATGATTGACACGGATTTTGAGGCCCTGCAGAAGGCGGATCCGGAAATGGACGCCCTTGCCATCGGCAACCGGATCGTGCTGGAAAACCACCGGCACAACCGGGATGAAACCATCACCATCCGGGGCGACGGCGCGGGCCTGGAAGAAGGGGTCATGGCCCTGACAAAAGGCGCCAAGGTCACGGAAATGCACCTGCTTTTCCGGGCCGGGGAACTGGAGTGGCGGTTTTCGCTCAAGGGAGAAAGCCTGAGCATCAGCAGCCTGAAAACCCCGCAGACGGCAAAGCTGGAATCTGCGGCGGATATCGAGGGCGCGGTGCTGGAGAAAATCTATCTGGTGGAACGCGTGGTCAAACTGGTGGAGCAGTTGTATGCTCAGTTTGCAAAACAGCGGTTTGATCCGGACTGGGACAAAAAGACCGTGCACCGGATCATGGCCTGGATACGCCAGGGTCCGGCAGCGGATTAGCATTGCGCCGGATCCGGGGTGTTGAATTTTTTTTAGAAGAACAGATCCGCAATCAGAATCCGCGTGCCGATGGCCACGAGGATGATGCCGCCGGTCATTTCCATGCGCGGGCCGAATCTGCGGCCGAAAACACGGCCCAGGCGGATGCCGGCAAGGGACATGGCCGAAGTGATCACCCCGATCATGATGCTTGGATACCAGATACCCACGTTCATCATGGCAAGGGAAAAGCCAACGGCCAGGGCATCAATGCTGGTGGCCACAGACAGCACCACCAGGGTCAGTCCCCGGGAGGGATCTTTTTTGATTTGCTCTGACGGGTTTTCAAGGCTGCCGCGGATCATGCGCAGGCCCACAAACATCAGCAGGCCAAAGGCCACCCAGTGATCCACCGCAGATACCAGGTGGGCAATCCGGGACCCGGCATACCAGCCGAGCACCGGCATCATGAACTGGAACAGGCCGAAATGAAAGGAGAGCCGGAATATGGCCCTGGGATGCAGTCTGCCGGCGGTGCCGGCGGCCACGGACACGGCAAAGGCGTCCATGGCCAGGGACAGGGCAATGAGTATGATTTCAGCGATATTCATCAGCGCGCAGGCCGGATTTCTATGATGCGTTGTTTGCCTGTGTGATTGTCTGCATTTGTGAGGTAGCAATATAAATTGGAAATATCAACCAGGAAAGGAGCAGGATGTATGAAAGATGTGGTGATTGTATCTGCATGCCGAACCCCCATCGGAACCTTTGGCGGAACACTCAAGAGCCTCACCGGTGCGCATCTGGCCTCGGTGACAATGAAGGAAGCCGTTGAGCGGGCGGGAATTTCGCCTGAAATCATTGATGATGTGCGTTACGGATGCTGCATGGAGCCGGTGGACGCATTAAACGTCACCCGGGTGGCCTGGCTTCTGGCCGGTTTTCCCGATAGTGTACCCGCAGTGACCCTTAATCGGGTCTGCATTTCCGGCATGGAGGCGGTGCTGTCCGGTGCGGCCATGATCCGGGCGGAAATGGCGGATGTGATCCTGGCCGGCGGCGTGGAGCACATGTCCGGTGTGCCCTATGTGGTCGAAGAAGCCCGTTGGGGATGCCGGCTTCAGGATCAGACCTTCAAGGACGCCCTGATCCATGGGCTGCACTGCGGCTCCCATATTATTCCGCACCCGGAGGACGGGCCGGTCAATGCAGATGAGCCGCCCCTTTCGTATTTCAAGGGCAAACCCTATATCATGGGCCATACTGCGGAGTTTATTGCCCAGCACATGGGCATTTCCCGCGAAGAAATGGACGAGGTGGCCCTGCGGAGCCATAACAACGCCGAGCGGGCCAACCAGGACGGCTCCTTTACCGAAGAAACCGTGCCCGTGTCCGTGCCCCGGCGCAAAAAAGATCCCCTGGTTTTTGCCCATGACGAGCATTTCCGGCCGGGCCTGACAATGGACGATCTTCAAAAACTGCCCCCGGCTTTCGTGCCCAAGACCGGCACTGTCACGGCCGGCAATTCCAGCGGCATCAATGACGGCTCTGCGGCCATGGTGATCATGAGCGCAGACAAAGCCAAAGAACTTGGCTTAACCCCGCTGGCAAAAATCCGGGCCACCGGAAAAGGCGCCTGCCATCCCTCGGTGATGGGGTTGTCTCCTGTACCCGCCGTCAAGGACCTGGTGGCCAAAAGCGGTATTCAAACAGATGATTTTGAGTTGATCGAGGTGAATGAAGCCTTTGCCGCCCAGTACCTGGGTTGCGAAAAAGACCTGGGATTGAACCGGGAAATCACCAACGTCAACGGCTCGGGCATCGGTCTGGGCCATCCCGTGGGCGCCACCGGGGCCCGGATCATGGTCACCCTGATCCATGCCCTTCGCAAGCAGGGCAAAACCCTGGGGCTTGCCACCCTGTGCGGCGGCGGCGGGGTTTCCATGGCAACAGCGCTTGAGATTCTGTAACAGGCAAGGTTGGACAAAAGCGATGTAACGCATTTTCCGCAAATGGCGGGGTTGTTTTTCCACCCCGCCATTTGCGGATTCTTACGTGTATTCGGGCGACTGCTGCTGCGCGGAGTCCACCAGGTCTTTTACGACATTTAGCAGCGGGGGCTGCAGGTGCCGCCATTTGGGATGTATGGCCCGCCCCTGGTCCCAGACAAAATCCACGGCCACGTATTGCTCCGGGATTTCGTATTCGTTTCGCATGCCGTAGCGCACCGGGGGGTAATATTCAACATACAGCATCCGGTTGAAATCAATGGAGAAGTCCTGAATCACCCTGGTGGCAATATGGCCGGCACAGGACCGCACCGACATTTTGCTGTCAGCCACATCCGAGACCACCACCACCTTGGGCCGCAACACCGTCACTCGTTTTTCCATACCCGCCTGCCTGCGGTCAAAAACCCAAAGCCGGCATTTCCCGCTGGCCAGGCGCAGCTTGCCGCCCCAGCCTTCCCATTCGTAAATGTCGTTGTAAATCAGCATGCCCCTGGTGATTATCTCCTTGACAACAATGGCCTGATGCAGGCACTTTCTATAAATTTAACCAAAGCGGGCTAAAAAAACGTTTATTTGTGTCAAAAATAAGGATGCAATCGCCGGATGGCAAATGAATCACACAAACAAACCCGGGGTGTCACCCGCCTGGAGATTGACGGCAAACAAATCGTTTTGGTGGGCACCGCCCACGTCTCCCGGGAAAGCGCCGAGCTGGCCGAATCGGTAATCCATGAGGAAAAGCCCGATACCGTGTGCGTGGAGCTTTGCGCCGCCCGGCACCAGTCCATCCGCAACTCCGCCCAGTGGCGGCAGATGGATATTATCAAGGTGGTCCGGGAAAAAAAGGCCTTTGTGCTTCTGGTCAACATGATGCTCACCGCGTTTCAGCGCCGCATCGGCAAAAAACTCGGGGTTCGGCCCGGCGAGGAAATGATCCGGGCCCTGGATGCGGCCGAGGCCGCCGGCGCCGGGGTCTGCCTGGCAGACCGGGATATCACGGTAACCCTTTCGCGTACCTGGCGCAGCACGAGCTTCTGGAACAAAATCAAGCTGTTTTTTCAGCTTATGATGTCCATGGGCGGCATTGATGATATTGACGAGCAGGCCATTGAAGAGATGAAGCAGGAAGACATCCTCCAGAGCCTGCTCTCGGAACTGGAAAAATCCCATCCGTCCATCCGGCAGATCTTAATCGATGAGCGGGACCGGTACCTGGCCCACAGGATACGGCATGCAGAAGGCCAAAAGATCGTGGCCGTGGTGGGTGCCGGTCATGTGCCGGGCATCAGCAAATATCTTTTTGAAGACATTGATCCCGCCCCCCTGGAAACGGTGCCGCCCCGGGGCAAAAGCCTGGTGGTGCTCAAATGGCTGCTCCCCCTGGCCATTTTATTGGCAATTCTGGCCGGGTTTTTTTTCGGCGGCGCCCAGACGGGCAAGTCCATGGTTTTCTGGTGGGTGGCGGCCAATGCGGTTTTTGCCGGTATCGGCACCGCTGCGGCATTCGGACATCCCCTGACCATACTGTCTGCCATTGGTGCGGCTCCCCTTACCTCATTGAATCCCATGATTGCCGCCGGCTGGGTGGCCGGTCTTGTGGAGGCGGGCTTGCGCAAGCCCAAGGTGGGGGATTTGGAGGATCTGTCCACGGATATTTTGTCCATCCGGGGGTTCTGGCGCAACAAGGTCACCCGGATTCTTCTGGTTGTGGTGTTTGCCAATATCGGCAGCATGGTGGGCACCTTTGTGGCCCTGCCGCTGATGGCCCGGGTGCTCGGGGCCTGACAGGTCCGGCCCGTTAGGGCTGTATAATCTTTACCACCCGTCTTTGATAAACCTTCCCGCCGGGCAGGGTGTGGGAGGTGTTGACCACCTCCAGCCGGTTTTGGGCAAACAGCCCGATGCATTCCGGATAAAGCGCCCATTCCCGGGTCAGGCCCTTTTTTTTCACATCCGCAAGGGTGTCGGTTTCTTCAATGGCAAAGCAGCGCTGGCCGATAATGGGCCCGGAATCCTCGCCGTAATCAATGAAATGCACCGTGCACCCGCCCACCTTGCAGCCGTAGCGGAAGGTGTCGCCATACCCGTCAGTGCCGGCAAACGCCGGCAGAAGTGCCGGGTGAATATTCATGATCCGGGGCCGGGCCGGGTCTGTGTTGACCCGGTCGATGAAATAGGGGGAAAGATTGCGCATAAACCCGGCAAGCACCAGCAGGTCAAATGGGTAGGCACGCATTTGTTGAATCAGGGCGGCTTCGGCAATGGCTCTTGTGCGCAAAAAAGTCCGAACCTTTTGTGGCTCTGCATCTGCGCGGAAAAAAGACTGTTTGGCCAGGATTTCCGCTTCGTTGAAATCCGGTGGCAGGGTTTGGGGCCGGGGATCGGCGCGGTAATCCCGGATGATTTTTTTGTAGTTTACCACAAACGTGGCAATGCCGCGCTTGCCGGCTTTTTCCAGGCCGGCGGATTCGGGGTTGTCCGACCCGGTGAATACCACCTGCCCGTTGATCTGTCCGGTTTCACAGGCTTTTAAAATGGCTTCCAGATTGGTGCCCGATCCGCTGATCAGTGCGCCGATACGAAGTCGGGATGATGTTTGCACGGTTTTTTTCTTTCCCTGGTTGTTCTCACTGCTTGACACGGTTATGCCGATACATTAAAGAATGTGACTTCTTAGGCGATGATGCGGATATCATCAATGCTGAAAAGCGTAAAAAAAAAAACTTTTTTTGTAAACAAGGAATCCGGGGGCACGATCGGTTCAGGCGGCGTGCCCCGGTCAAGGAAATCGATATGAAGGAAATGGACCGGCTGGTTGGCATTATGGAAACCCTGCGCGCCCCGGGGGGGTGTCCCTGGGATGCCGCGCAGGACCACGAAAGCCTGGTGCCCGCCTTAATCGAGGAAGCTTATGAACTGGCCGAAGCCATTGAGTCCGGCGAATCGGCGGCCATGGCCGAAGAACTCGGCGATGTGCTGCTGCAGGTGGTGTTCCACAGCATCATCGGCCGGGAGCAAGGCGCCTTCAGTCTTTCCGATGTCATCGGGCAGCTCTGTGAAAAGCTGATTTATCGCCACCCCCACGTGTTTGGCCAAACCCGGGTCGCGGATGCCCGGGAAGTGGCCCGTAACTGGGATCAGCTGAAAAACGGTGAAAAGGGCAAAACAGACAGAACGGGTATTGCCGACGGCATTCCCCTGAGCCTGCCGGCGCTGATGTATGCGGCCAAGCTTCAGACCCGGGCAGCCAAAACCGGCTTTGACTGGGCCAATGCCTCGGGGGTGATGGAAAAAATCCAGGAGGAGGCCGATGAAACCCGGGCCGCCCTGGAGGCCGGGGATCAATCGGATGCCGCAGATGAAATCGGGGACTTGATTTTTTCCGCGGTCAATCTGGCAAGAAAGCTCGGCATTGATCCGGAGGCTGCTGTGCGCCGGGCAAATCGCAGGTTTGCAGACCGGTTTGCCCGGATTGAAAAGGCTGCTGCAGACCGGGACATCTCTGTTGCCGATATTCCCATGGATGAAAAGGAGCGTATCTGGCAGAAGGCCAAGTAAAAAAACGGCCTTTTCCGTATCCGGACGGTATTTTTTGCAGCGCGAACAGCCTGTTTTATTTTGAAGTATTTATGCATTTATTGCAGTGGGTTATAATAAAAGGTGCCGGAGCCGCCATGGGCTGGATGACAGCCGCGTGAATGATTTTTTTTGGCGGATGCTAAAAAAAATGGCAAAGGCATTTATTTAAAATTTCAGTAGTTATGTGCATATGTTCAAAAAATGTTTTTTGTTGTCTTGACAAGCCCTTAGCAGGGTGTTTTGATACTTTTTTTTAAAAATTGATGAAGACGTTACCCATGAAAAACATATTGCAATTATTACGTATCGGGTTTATCCATCCTTAAACCGTGCCCGTGGGGCCTGGGGATAACTGCCTTACACAATGAGGTTTGATTATGAATTTTAAGAAGAAGTTGTCAGCAGCTGAATTCGTGGTGCTTGCCGAGATGAATACCCCCAAGGGCGTGGATATCTCGGAGCTCGTGACCAATGCCAGGCGAGTAAAAGACCGGGTGGATGCCGTGGTGGTGCCGGACATGGACAACGGGGTGATGCGCATGAGCGCCCTGGCCGGGGGGGCATTGCTTCGCCGGGAGGGTCTGGAGACCATCGTGCATGTCTATGGCCGGGATAAAAACCGGATGGCCCTGCAGGGAGATCTCCTGGCGGCATATGTGCTGGGCATTCCCCACCTGCTGGTGGTTCCGGCCGAGCCCATGTCAAACGGCGACCACCGTGAAGCCGTAACCGTTGACGACCTTGATGAGTCCGGGATTCTGCAAATGATCCGCTCCCTGCGCGAGGGCGTGGATTTGTCCGGCTTTGACCTTAAAGGAACGCCGGATTTTACCTCGGGATGTGCCATGGCACAGGTGGCAGACGAAAGCGGTCTGGACCAGGAGATCGAGACTGTAAAGCGAAAAGTCGAGGCCGGGGCCCAGTACATTGTCACCCCGCCGGTGTTTGATCTGGCCGCCTACGGCCGGATCGCCGAAGCGTTAAAGCCCCTGGGCGTGCCGGTGATCGCCACGGTGTTTTTGCTGAAAAACGTAGGCATGGCCAGATATATGTCCATTCATGATCCGGGTTCCCGGATTTCCGAGGACATGATCCGGCGCATCCGCAAGGCCCCGGACCGGGAGGCCGAGTGCATCCGCATGGCCGGCGAAACTGCGGCGGAACTGAAAAAAATGGTTCAGGGCATCAAGATTGCCACCCTGGGCTGGGAACACCGGTTGCCCGATATCCTGGCCAGCGCCGGGCTCTAGGCAGAAAGCCGGATTGTCAGGCGGCCGGGTGCCGGCTGACCGCGTTTGAAATGCGGCAATCCAAATCATGCTATCAATGGGGGAACCCATGCAGGAATATACGGATATGAATACCAGAGAAACGGACAAACAAAGCGTGCTCGTCATCGGCGGGGGCGTGGGCGGCATCCGTGCAGCCCTGGACCTGGCCGAGTCCCGGCGCGATGTGGTTCTCATTGATAAATCCTATGCCATTGGCGGGCTGATGACCCGCCTGGACCGGACTTTTCCCACCAACAACTGCGATCTGTGCACCATCTCACCCCATCTGTCTGAAAGCGGCCGGCAGCTTCGCCTGGATTTAAAGCCCATGACCGTTGTGGAACAGGTGGAGGGGCAGGCCGGTGATTTTAAGGTCACGATCCGGACGCTGCCCCGCTACATTGATGTGGAAAAATGCACTGCCTGCGGCGAGTGTGCGGAAAAATTTCCGGACTGGGTCCGCTTTACCCCGGGCCTGGATCCAAGGGCGCCCACATGCATGCGCTATCCCCAGGCAACACCGTATGCATTTTCCGTGGATGCCGACAAGGTCACGGATTTTGACGCACTGCAGAAGGCCTGTAAAGTCGGGGCCATTATCGCCGATGACAAGGAAAAAACCGAGACCCTGTCTGTGGCTTCCATTATCCTTTCCACAGGCGCTGAATTATTTGATCCGGCAGTGCTGGACAATTTCGGCGGCGGCCAGTTTCCCAACGTGGTGACCGGACTGGAATACGAACGGCTCATGTCCGCCTCCGGACCCACCCTGGGCCAGCTGGCCCGGCCCTCGGACAACAAGCGGCCGGCCCGGGTGGCATGGATTCAATGCGTGGGATCCCGGGGCATCAACCGCCAGGACGTGCCCTATTGTTCCAGCGTCTGCTGCATGTATGCCTTAAAGGAAGCAATTGTCACCAAGGAGCGCTTTGCCGAAGATATCGAGGCCAGCATTTTTTACATGGACATGCGCACCTGCGGCAAGGATTATGAGCTGTATCTCAACCGGGCGGTAAACGAATACGGTGTGAACCTTGTCCGGTCCCGGCCCCATTCCGTGGTTGAAGATCCGGAAACCGGCAACCTGGTCATCACCTATGCCACAGACGACGATGAGCGCCACAAGACCGAGGTCTTTGATATGGTGGTGCTTTCCACGGGCTTTCGAATTCCGGCCAGCACCCGGGAACTCGCCGGCCGCCTGGGCATTGATCTCAATGAACACGGCTATGCGCAGACCAGCGGATTTTCTCCGGTGGCCACTTCCCGGCCGGGCATTTATGTCTGCGGTGTGAGCGAAAGCCCCAAGGATATTCCCGAAACCATGATTCAGGCCAGCGCGGCAGCAGCCATGGCCGGCACTCAGATGCACCTGGAACCAGACACCGGGGCGGAAGAAGAGGATTTCCCTCCGGAAATCGATGTATCCGGCCAGGATCCCCGGCTGGGGGTGTTTGTTTGCGACTGCGGCCCCAACATCGGTGATGTGATCACGGTTTCCTCGCTTGTGGAAGAAGTCCGCTCCTTTCCCGGGGTGGCCTGTGCCGAAGCCGTGGGCTATGGATGCAGCAAGGAATCCATGGACAAAATAGAGTCCATGATCCGGGAGCACGGGTTAAACCGTGTGGTTATCGGCGGATGCTCCCCCCGGACCCATGAAACCAAGTTCCAGGACATGTTGCGCCGCTGCGGCTTAAACAAGTACCTGGTGGAAATTGTCAATCTCCGGGACCAGGATACATGGGTGCATATGGACCGGCCGGCGGATGCCACCCGCAAGGCTTTAAAAATGCTGGAAATGGGAGTTTACGCGGCGGCCCGGGCCCATCCGCTCATGGAGCATTCCCTGCCCATGAATCAAAACGTGTTGGTGGTCGGCGGCGGGGTCACCGGAATGAATGCCGCCCTGATTCTGGCTGACCAGGGCTTCCGGGTTTATCTGGTGGAGCGTGAGGCCCGGCTCGGCGGCATTGCCCGAAATATCCGCGCCACCCTGGAAGGCGACGATGTGGGCCGGTATATCACCGAACTGGCGGAAAAAGTGGCGGCAGAACAGAAAATTCAGGTGCTGACCCAGTCAATAATCGTGGATCACAAGGGCATGCCCGGCCGGTTTACCACCGGCATCCAGACCGGTCCGCGGATGCACTACATGCAGATCGAGCACGGGGTGAGCATCCTTGCCACCGGTGCCCTGGCCAACCGGCCCGCGCAATACCTGCTCGGAGAAGACGACCGGGTCATGACCCAGCTGGATATGGATGCAAAAATCGCAGATGATCCGGAATCCGTCAAAAATATGGAGCAGGCGGTGATGATCCAGTGCGTTGGCTCCAGGGAGCCGGGCAATCCCAATTGTTCGCGCATCTGCTGTCAGAGCGCCATTAAAAACGCCCTGCGGATGAAAAACCTCAATCCGGACATGCAGATTTACGTTTTATACAGGGATATGCGCACCTACGGCTTCCAGGAGGATTATTACCGGGAGGCAAGAAAGCAGGGCGTGAAATTTATCCGCTATGAACCCGCCAGCCGGCCGGAAGTCAGGGCGGATAAGGACGGCCTGGCCGTCGAGGTCTACGATGAAGTCCTTGGCCGTTATCTTGAGATTTCCGCTGATGCCCTTGTCCTGAGTACCGGGCTGATTGCCGACGATGAAACCACTGAGGATCTCTCGGTGATGTTTCACCTGCCCCGCTCAGATGACGGATATTTCCTGGAGGATCATGTCAAGCTGCGGCCCACGGACATGTCCGTGCGCGGCTTTTTCGTGGCCGGCACGGCCCATGCGCCCAAATCCATTCGCGAAAGCATCGCCCAGGCCCAGGCCGCAGCCGGACGAGCCCAGACTTTGCTGGCAAAGCAGTGGATCAACCTGGGGGCGTCAGTGGCAAAGGTGGATGGCGATAAATGCGCTGCATGCCTGATATGCGTCCGGGTCTGCCCCTATAACGTGCCTTATATCAATGCAGAAGGCTATTCGGAAATCGATCCGGCCAGGTGCCACGGCTGCGGTACATGCGTGGCGGATTGCCCTGCCCGGGCCATACAGCTCATGCAGTATGAAGACGATCAGATACTGGCCAAACTCGATGGGCTATTTGAGAGGATGAACTGATGACCGACACCTTTGAACCCGAAATTGTTGCATTCTGCTGCCATTACTGCGCCTATACGGCCGCGGACATGGCCGGCAGCAAACGGATTTCCTATCCGCCAAACGTCAAAATCATCCGCGTGCCGTGTACCGGCAAGGTTGATGCCATTCATATCATGAAGGCCCTGGAAAAGGGCGCTGATGGTGTCTATGTGGCCGGATGCCTGGAGGGAGACTGCCATTTCAAGACCGGCAATATTCGCGCGGCCCACCGGGTCCGGCGGGTTCAGTCGCTTCTGGAAGAAATCGGCGTGGAGCCCGGGCGCGTGGAGATGATCACCATGTCAGCCGGCATGGGAGAGCGATTTGCGAAAACAGCCCGGGATTTTACGGAAAAGATCCGGCAGCTCGGCCCCAGCCCGGTCAAAACCGCTGCCCGGGATTTTCGCCGGCGGGCGGTGAGTTAATCATTGAAATCGAATCTGGAGACAAAAAGATGATCACGGCTGTACGAAAACCCATGGAAGAGATTATCGCGTGTGTCGAACCTTATGACCGGATTCTTCTGGTTGGGTGCAATGAATGCGTCAGTGTGTGCTCGGCGGGCGGCCGAAAGGAAGTCGCGCTTCTGGCTTCGGCGCTGCATATGCATTTCATGAAACAGGGCAAAACCATGGATATCCGGGAGATTACCCTGGAACGCCAGTGCGACCCCGAGTACGTGGAAGAGCTTGTGACTTCCGTGGACGGATCGGATGCCATTTTGTCCATGGCATGCGGCTGCGGGGTGCAGACCATCGCGGCCCGGTACCGGGAAAAGCCGGTATTTCCGGCGGTTAATACCACTTTTATGGGCGCATCCGAGCGCCAGGGGGTATGGTCGGAACGGTGCCAGGGGTGCGGAGACTGCGTGCTGGGCATTACCGGAGGGATCTGTCCCATTGCCCGCTGTTCCAAGCGCCTGATGAACGGCCCCTGCGGCGGCTCCACCAAGGGTAAGTGTGAAATCGATGCCAACGTTGACTGCGCCTGGCAGTTGATCTGGGACCGGTTAAAAGCCCTGGGCCTGGAAAGGCGCATTGAAGATATCATGGAAGCCAAGGACTGGCGGACAAGCCGGGACGGCGGACCCCGTAAAATTATAAGAGAGGATCTGGCATCATGAAAACCGAAAGCAGACTGGAGAAGGTACTGGCCTCGGGTGCGCTGGCGGTTACCTCCGAGTGCGGCCCGCCCAGGGGTGCGGTGCCCGAAAAGGTAAAGGAAAAGGCGGAATTGTTGCGGGGCAGCGTGGATGTGATCAATGTCACTGACAACCAGACAGCCATGGTCAGAATGTCGAGCTGGGCCGCCGGCATTCTCATCCGCCAGCTCGGGCTTGATCCGGTGCTCCAGATGGTGACCCGGGACCGCAATCGGCTTGCCATGCAGGCAGATATTATAGGTGCCTATTCACATGGCATCAATACTATGCTATGCTTATCAGGAGATCATCCGCATTTCGGCGATCATCCCATGGCCTCCAATGTTTATGATCTGGATTCCGTGCAATTGATCCAGGCAGTGGTGAAAATGCGCGATGAGGGCAAGTTTCAGGGGGGGAAAGATATTGATCATCCGCCGAAAATGTTTGTGGGCGCTGCGGCCAACCCCTTTGCCGATCCCTTTGAACTGCGGGTGATGCGGCTGGCCAAAAAGGTCAAGGCGGGCGTGGATTTTATCCAGACCCAGTGCATCTACAACCTGGACAAGTTTGAAACCTGGATGAAGGGGGTCTGCGACCGGGGCCTGGATGAGCAGGTTTATATCCTGGCCGGGATTACACCCATGAAAACCGCAGGCATGGCCAGATACATGAAAAACCGGGTGCCTGGCATGGATGTGCCCGACGAGGTGGTCAAGCGAATGGAGTCGGTTCCCAAGGAACAGCAGCCTGAAGAGGGTATAAAGATTGCCGTGGAAACCATCCAGCGCTTAAAAGAGGTCAAAGGCGTGGCCGGCTTTCATATCATGGCCATTGAATGGGAGGAAAAAGTTCCGGAAATCGTTGAAAAAGCGGGTCTTCTCCCCCGACCCGAAGTGTAGCGGCCCTGGCTTGAAACCAGGCGGATAGCAAAAATTGACGAATCAGCAAGGAGCCGATCAGATGAGTGAAAAATTTATTATGGTTGTCGATGATGATCCGGATTTGGTGGAGGCCGTCTCCATGAAGCTCGAGTCCAAGCAATTCCGGGTCGCCAAAGCCTATGACGGTGAAGAGGCGATGGAGAAACTCAAAGGGGAAAAACCGGATCTGGTGATCCTCGATGTGATGATGCCCAGGAAAAACGGCTGGGTGGTCTGCGATGAGATCAAAAACAACGAGGCCACCAAAAATATCGTTGTGGTGATGCTCACCGCAGTGGGCGATGCCGTTCAGAGCACGAGCTATACGCATCATGACGGCAAAACAACCCTGGCTGACGATTATGTGCCCAAGCCCATTGACATGGACAAGCTCATGGAAATCGTGGATGATCATCTGGGCGCCTGATGCTTGATTTGAAATGACTTTTATACGGATAAACGGTCTTCGGATGAGCGGTCGGTTTGCCCGGCTATACCAGGAAGTTGACGCTTCGGTTAATCAGGAGTCCGTTTATCTGTATCAGAAGCTGGCTGCCGACCGGATCAATATTGTTTTTTTGTCACTTGATTTTCTCCGGACCCCCCGGCAGATTACCTGCATGGTGGCACCCGGCGCGGCACCGGCGGCAGCAGGTCAGGACCATGATCAGGGGGCGGCCGGACTGGTTTCCCTCTTTCCGCACCGTTTTGATCCCGCTGCCATGGCAGTGGTGTTTTCTGCCCTGGGCCAAAAACAGATTCCATGGTACGCCATGGCCAGTTCCGGATCCATGGTCACGGTGGTCACGGATTTTGCTGTCCAGCAACAGGCTGCCGAAGCTTTGGCCGAATACGTTCAGCTGTCCCCCGGCCATGGGCCCCTGCGCGTTCAGCAGGATTACGATGACATTGCCAGACGGTTAAAGAGCGCACCCGAGACCGTGGCCCAATATGTGGAAGCCCGGATCCGGACCTATGGCATTGCTGTTAAGACCGGGCTGAAGCTGTGCCGGATTGACTTTCATTCCCATGAGCAGGTTTTGCTGGGCCGGGCCCTTGAGGGCCTGGCAGCAGACAAGGCCGGTTTTGCCTATATAAGCGCAAACCGCGCCGCAGAAGGCCAGGGCCATTTGGCTGTGGCCCTGGATCCGGGACAAACCCCTGCCCATGCCCCGGATATTGCCGATCACCTGTCGCCCGCCCTTTGTTCCAGCCGATTGGAAATCCGTGAAAATGTTGAAATGCTTTGTTTCCATGGCCCGCATTTCGGCGATCGATACGGGATTGCGGACAAGGCGCTGGGCTGTCTGATAAATGCAGGCATTCCCGTCTTGCTGGCCGGGTGTGTGGGCGCAACCGTTTCGATCATTGTCCCTCCGGGCATGGCCGAGCCCGGGGTGGAAGCGCTTTCAACAACATTTGACCGTCCCTGACCGATCCCGCTCCGGGTGGAGCCCAAACAGGGGCACGGATACGATAATTGGATGCAGTGATGAACAACGTCGTTGACAAAGAGGAATTAAACTGGCGCCTGCGCGTGTTTGATTCCCTTTCCTATCCGACCCTGATCATACGACCGGATTACACCCTTGTCAGCGCGAATCAGAAATTTCTGGAATTGTTTGAGGAAGACCAGGAACGGATCCGGAATCAAAAATGCTACCATTTTTTTTACAAAAAAAATACGCCCTGCAAAGCCGAGGACTGCCCGGTGGTAAGGGTTTTAAACACCCATCAGGGTCAGACCGTGACATGGCGGAAGGAGGGGCGCTGGGAGGACCGGGTTTTTTCCCCAATTCTCGATGACAACGGCGAGGTCGTCTATATCATTGAAAGCATTCGGGATGTTACCCGGGTCAAGATGCTTGAAAGCGAGCTTTCAGAAACCAAGGAACTCATTACCCGGGTGGTGCAGAGTTCGGCCAGTGCCATTGTGGCAGCTGACCGCAAGGGCCGGATCCAGCTCATGAACCGTGCGGCCAAGGAGTTGTTCGGGGTGGTCAACAAGGATTGCTGGCCCTTTGATAACGCAGAGCAGCTTTATCCGCCGGGCAAGGCCAAGGAGATCATGAGCATGCTCAGAGATGAAATCATGGGGGGCAAGGGAAAGCTCTCCGGGGTGCCCGCCACTATCGTCAGCGCAGACGGCGAGGAAATTCCCGTGGAAATGAGCGCGGCCATTATCTATGACGACGATGACAATGAATCGGCCACAATGGCCATATACAATGATCAGCGCAAAAAGCGCGAAATCGAAAAAAAGCTAAAGGACGCTCAGCAGCAGCTGGCCCAGTCTGAGAAAATGGCGTCCCTGGGCCAGCTTGCAGCCGGTGTGGCCCACGAGATCAACAATCCGCTGACCGGTATTTTGATGTATTCGAGCATGGTGCTGGAGCATCTGGAACCCGGCAATCCCCTGAGACAGGATCTTGAATGCGTCATTGAGGATGCCAACCGGTGCAAGGAGATCGTCAAAAGCCTGCTGGTCTACAGCCGGAGCACGGATTCCCGCCGTCAGATCATTCATATCAACAAACTGGTGGAGCAAAGCTTCCGCCTGACCCGGGACCAGAAGATTTTCCGCAATATCCGCATCCAAAAAGAGCTGGCCGATGAGATGATGCTGATCAACGTGGATACCAACAAGCTCAGTCAGGTGGTTATCAACCTGATTATCAATGCCGCCGATGCCATGGGCGGCAGGGGCGAGCTCACTGTGCGCACCTATCGGAACAAATCAGCCCAAAAGGTTTTTCTGGAAATTGCCGATACCGGTCCGGGCATTGCCGAAGAAAATCTCAACAAGATATTTGACCCCTTTTTTTCCACAAAGCCAAAGGGCAAAAGCACCGGCCTGGGCCTAAGCATTGCCTACGGCATTGTGGAGCAACACGGCGGCCGGATTTCCGTTAAACAAACCGGGCCGGAGGGCACAACGTTTCTGCTGGAACTGCCCCAGTATATCCCGGCAGAAAGTTGATGGCACCGCAAAAAGTCCAATATCTGCGTTACGCGCGAGTTCTCAGAATTTCACATAGGGATAACTGCCCTGCATTCTTCGAAATTGCGCAAGCCTTGATCTTGAACTTTTTACGGCGCCATCTATAATCAGACTTTTAAGGGCGCATTAAAGTTAAGAGGAAAAAATGACCATAAACCACGACCATGAAGAATATATGCAAAAGCCTTCCCGGAATCCGGATGCCGAGGGCGACACAACGGTGCGGGGAAACGTTGAGGAGATTTTTTTCCAGCCAAGGGTGCTGGTCATCGATGATGAGGAACGGATCCGGGATGCCTGTGACCGCATGCTCACCGAGGACGGTTTTGAGGTGGCCTGCGCCTGCAACGGCGAAGACGGTCTGCAGTTAATCCAGGAAGCCCATTTTGACATCATTCTGCTGGATCTGATGATGGCCGGGCTGTCTGGTTTTGAGGTGCTCACCCGGGTCAAGTCCCTTCATCCGGATACGGTGATCATCGTGATTACCGGTTATGCCACCATTGAGCACTCCATCGAGGCCATGAAAAAGGGGGCTTTTGATTTTCTGCCCAAGCCTTTTTCTCCCGAGGATCTGCGGCTGGTGGTGCGAAAGGCCATAGAGTTTATCCGCACACTTCAGGACATTTCCACGGAAAAGTCCCGGATGCGGGTGTTGATCAACCTGCTGGCCGACGGCGTGCTGACCACCGACAATCAGAAGAAAGTGGCCCTGGCCAACCCGGCTTTTCTGAAAATGATCGGCTCCACCCGCACAAATGTTCAGGGCTGCCCGGTGGATGAAATTGTTACCGATTCCGCGCTGCTGGAAATGATCGATCAGGCCCTGGGTCAGCCGTCCGGCAGTTTTGCCGAGATTACCGAGGAGATCCGGATCAACGGAGATTCACAAGACAAGGAAACGATTCTGGGTGCCACATGCATACCCTTCCGGGACCGGCTGGGCCGGAATCTGGGAACGGTGACCGTGTTAAACGACATTACCACCCTGAAGCATCTGGACCAGGTCAAGTCGGATTTTGTGTCCATGGTGGCCCACGAGATCAAAAGCCCTTTGAATTCGGTGCTGATGCTCCTCGATAATGTGAAATCCGGTCTGGCCGGGGAGGTTAGCGGCAAGCAGGCCGAAATCCTGGACCGGGTCACGGAGCGGATCAAATCTTTGACCTCGCTTTCGTCTGAACTGCTGGATCTGGCCAAGATCGAATCCGGGCTGATTCACCAGGAAAGAGAAGAGGTGGGTATAGCCGCACTGATGGCAGAGCAGGCGGATTTATACAAACCCAAGGCAGAAAGCCGATCCATTGACATGAAAGTGCAGCCGGCCGATGGGCCGGTAGCGGCCATGGGCAATCGCACCAATCTTTGCGAAGTCATGGCCAACCTGATCTCCAACGCCATCCGCTATACCCCGGAAGGCGGACAAATCCGGATTTCTGCGGGGGTTGAGGACAATTTTGCGGTTTTTTCCGTGGCTGACACGGGATTCGGCATTGACGCAGAGGAGCAGGAGCGGATTTTTCAGCGCTTTTACCGGGTAAAGACCGAGCAGACCCGGCCCATCAGCGGCACCGGACTGGGGCTTGCCATTGTCAAAAGCATTGTTGAGGCCCATCACGGCCGCATCCAGGTTGACAGCCAACCTGGTCAGGGCAGTACATTCCGCGTATATTTGCCCAGAATGCAAATGTAAACCAATCCGGGGGAATTGGAAAACCTGTTCCCTGTAATCCGGACGGGTTGAATCGAACCAGTGGAGGATAGAGCATGTTTAAAATTGTAAAACGAGAAACCATGGCTGATGACACGGTTGTCTTAAATGAAATCGAGGCGCCGCGGATCGCGGCCAGGGCCCGACCCGGCCAGTTTGTCATCCTGAAAGCCAATGAGACCGGAGAGCGGATTCCCCTGACCATCTCGGATCTGGATCCGGAGCGCGGCACCATCACCGTGATTTACATGGTGGTGGGCAAGTCCACGGCCCTGTTCCAGACCCTTGCGGTTGGAGACGGTTACCAGGACGTGATCGGTCCTTTGGGAAAACCCACGGATATTGAAAAGCTCGGCAAAGTGGTCTGTGTTGGCGGCGGTACGGGTGTGGCGGTGCTGTTTCCCATTACCCGGGGTTTTAAGGAGGCCGGAAACGAGGTGATCAGCATTATCGGCGCCAGAAACAAGGATTTGCTGCTGCTTGAAGACAAGATGGAAGCGGTATCCGATCAACTCCATGTGTGCACGGATGACGGTTCATACGGGCACAAGGGGTTTGTCACCGAGGTGTTAAAGGATGTCCTGGACAATCACAAAGTGGACCTGGTGGTGGCCATCGGACCGGTGCCCATGATGAAGTTTGTCTCCAAACTCACCTATGAATACAATGTCAAAACCCTTGTCAGCCTCAATCCCATCATGATTGACGGAACCGGGATGTGCGGCGGATGCCGGGTATCAGTGGGCGATGAAACCAAGTTTGCCTGCGTGGACGGCCCGGAATTCGACGGCCACAAGGTCGATTATGACGGACTGATGCAGCGGCTCAATGCCTATGCCCGGGAGGAAAAGGCCGCTTACGAACAATACTGCAAATTGCACCAAACCTGATGCATATATATGGCCTCCCCGGAGGCAACGGAGGAAGCAACATGACACAAAAAGCGTCGAAAAAGGAAAAAACACCGCGTCAGCCCATGCCGGAACAGGCCCCGGAGGTGCGGCGGCGAAATTTTGAGGAAGTCCCCCTGGGATACAGTCCGGAAACGGCTGTGACAGAGGCACAGCGCTGTCTGCAATGCAAAAAGCCCGCCTGCGTGACCGGATGCCCGGTCCAGGTGGATATCCCCGGGTTTGTGGGCCAGATTGCCCAGGGCAATTTTGAAAACGCCATTCAGACCATCTGGGGCAAAAACAGCCTGCCGGCCATCTGCGGCCGGGTCTGCCCCCAGGAAATTCAGTGCGAGGGCGAATGCATCCTTGGCAAAAAAGATCAGCCCCTGGCTATTGGCAACCTGGAACGGTTTGTGGCAGACCGTGCCCGGGAGGAAGTCGCCTGCGAATTTCCGGCAAAGGCGGCGCCCACGGGCAAAAAAGTGGCCATTGTGGGTTCCGGGCCCTCCGGGCTGACAGTGGCCGGCGACCTGCTGCTCAAGGGACATGACGTCACCCTTCTTGAAGCCTTCCATAAACCCGGCGGTGTTTTGGTTTACGGCATTCCGGAATTCCGCCTGCCCAAGGAAATCGTGGCCTGCGAGGTGGCGGGCCTTGAAAAGCTGGGCCTGCGCATTGAATGCAACAACGTGGTGGGACGCACCGTGAGCCTGGATGAATTGTTTGAGGACGGCTATGATGCGGTTTATATCGGCGTGGGTGCCGGCCTGCCCAAATTTCTCAATATCCCGGGGGAAAATCTCATCGGCATCTATTCGGCCAACGAATATTTGACCCGGGCCAACCTGATGAAAGCTTACCGGTTTCCCGAATACGACACGCCCCTGGCCAAGGGCAAAAACGTGGCGGTGCTGGGTGCGGGCAACGTGGCCATGGACTCGGCCCGAACGGCCATGCGCCTGGGAGCGGAAAAGGTGCGCATTGTTTATCGCAGAAGCCGCGATGAGATGCCGGCCCGGGCGGCGGAAATCCATCATGCCGAAGAAGAGGGCATTGAGTTCTATCTTCTCACCAGCCCTATTGCGTTTATCGGTGATGAAAACGGCCGGGTGGTGCAGATGAAGTGCCTGCAGATGGAACTTGGCGAGCCTGATGAATCCGGCCGCAGGCGGCCGGTTGCCGTTGAAGGCTCCGAGTTTTTCCTCGACTGCGACCTTGCGGTGGTGGCCGTGGGTGCTGACGCCAATCCCCTGCTGACCCAGTCGGATCCCGAGATCGCCCTGAACAAATGGGGTTATATCATTGCAGATCCCAAAACCGGCAAAACCACCAAAAAAGGCGTGTGGGCCGGCGGCGACATTGTCACGGGCCAGGCCACGGTGATCCTTGCCATGGGCGCGGGACGAGACGCAGCCAACTCCATTCATGATTATCTGACAATCGGCTGGTAGGCCTCCGGGTTTACCGGATGGACAGCATTTTTTTGACAGCGTAAAGCGCCGGGTTCCGGATTTCCTCCGGAACCCGGACCTCCCCGGACAAGTGCGCCAGGGTTTCGGCCACATGTTCCGGGGTTATTTTTTTCATGTCCGCGCAGTACATTTTTTCCGAAGCCGGATAAAACCGTTTGCCTGGATTGGCTTTTTCAAGGGGGTGAATCAGGCCGGTTTCGGTTCCCACGATAAACTCGGTGTGCGGCGATTGCCGGGCGAACAAAAGCATTCCCGAAGTCGATGTCACCACATCGGCCATGGCCGTCACCTCTGGCCGGCATTCAGGATGGGCCATGAAAACAGCCCCTGGATACCGCCGGCGGACCCGGTTTACCATCTCCGGGGTCAGCTGTTGGTGATAGGGGCAGTACCCGTCCCAGGCGTGAATGGTGAGGCCGGTTTGTGCCGCGGTATAGGCGGCCAGGTTCCGGTCAGGGGTCATGAGGATTTCATCTGACTCCAGGCTGCGGGTGACTTTCACGGCATTGGCCGAGGTGCAGCAGACCGTGGAAAGGGCCTTGACCGCAGCCGGTGAATTCACATACGTGACCACCGGCATTTCCGGCAAGGCTTTGCGTTTTTCGGTCAGGGCTGCGGGCGTGACCATGTCGGCCATGGGGCATCCGGCATCGGGCCGGGGCAGCAGCACGGTTTTGTCCGGGCAAAGGATGGATGCGGTTTCGGCCATGAAGTGCACTCCGCAGAACACCACCACATCAGCACTGGTTTCAGCGGCCTTTATGCTCAGTTCCAGGGAATCGCCGCACAAATCGGCCAGGTCCTGGATTTCCGGCGGCTGATAATTATGGGCCAGGATCAGGGCGTTTTGTTTTCGGGCAAGGTTTTTGATTTTTTCGATCATTTCCGGGTTCATGGGGTCCTGTTTTCTGCTGGTGACAATATTTTGTTAGCTCCGGAGTTTTGTGCATGGAACCGTATTAATCTTCCATTTGGATGACATCTGCGCCAGCCGGGATTTCAAAATCAAACAGCCGGTCCGGCATTTCCGGGTGAAATTCCACATCTTCAAATACAATCCGCGTAATGTCACCATAGATGTTTTCCGTGGTGACCTGCTCGATTTCAAGGCTTTTTCGGTTGACCTTCATGTAGATCTGCTCAAGATCGCCCTGCTGCCTGCGGGGAACCAGTTTGATCCGCCAGGACTGGTCATCGGAATCTGCAAGAGCAGCCTTGAAAACGTCGGTGATGCGGGTAAAGTCGGCCAGAAAGCTTGCTCCCCGGCCGCCGCCGAAATGCACGGCCGCATCGCCCACCACCACCTGGCGGTCAGCAGGACGGTGAATCCAAAGGGTGTTGCCGTCTGTTACAATAAGATAGGTCTCGGGCACCTCGTATTGCCAGCGCATTTTTCCGGGGTGCTTGAACCAGGCCCGGCCTTCGGCGGTGTCGGTGATATCCATGGCCTTGAGGGTGGATTTCTGGCGGAAATCCGCGGTGAAATTTTTTTCCCCGTAGTGATCATTTAGTCTTTCAATCACATCATCCACGGTTTTGGGGTCCGCAGTGTCGGTTTTTTCGGCCGCCTGGGGAATGCCGGCTGACAGGCAGAGCATGCAAATAACAGCCATGATGATAAAAAGCCGTTTTTTTGTCCGCATTTGCGGGTATCCTTCTTTTTGGGGTTTTGGCAGCATCCCGGGTTTATGACCGATTTGTGCCATCGGCTTTTGGCGGTTGCCGCCGATGTCTCTATTATAGTGCAAAGATTGATATTCATTTATATTTTTTGCCATGTAAAGTAAAATCCGGCAAAAATGTCAACCGCATTGTTTCTCCCGCGGGCAATCGCAGGCATACATTTTTTTCGGGGTGTTCGCATCATGGCCGCCACCCGGCCTGATTGGCGGTGCGATACCTGCGGCGGGGTTGTGCGGCCTTTTGGACAGGCCGGGCCGGGCGTCAGATTTTTTCTTAAATTCAGGCGGTTTTGCCTGCATTTGAAGCCTGTTTTTTCCTTGACTTGAGGTCTGCCGGTCTGATAGATAAAAACTTTTTATCAGAAGTAAATATTTGGCACGTCCAATTGACCGGATGCTCAGTATAAATCAAAAGCGTTTTACCCTAGTTTTGCTGGTTTAAACCAATATATCAGGAGGTAAGTTATGCAAAGAAGGATCGCAAAGGCAGCTGTTGTGGGTTCCGGGATCATGGGGGGCGGAATCGCCGCCCTGCTTGCCAGTGCAGGCATCAAGACCCTGCTGCTGGACATTGTTCCGTTTGACCTCTCCGATGAGGAGAAAAAGGATCCCAAGGCCCGCAACCGAATCGTGGAAAAGGGCCTGGATGACGCCATCAAGTCCAAGCCGCCGCTTTTTATGGACAAAAAAAGCGACCCGGCACTGGTCACCACCGGCAACCTGGAAGACGACATTGACAAACTCGCCGATGTTGACTGGATCGTGGAAGTGGTGGTGGAAAATGTGAAAATCAAGCAGGAGTTGTTCAAGAAAATCGACAAGGTGCGCAAGAAGGGCACTGTGATCAGCTCCAACACCTCGGGCATTCCCTTAAAGGAAATGTCCCAGGATCTCAGCGATGACATGAAAAAGCATTTTCTGGGCACCCATTTTTTCAACCCGGTGCGCTATATGCACCTGCTTGAGATCATCCCCGGCCCGGATACAAGCCGGGATGTGCTCCAGTTCATGGCTGATTTCTGTGAAAAATACCTGGGCAAAGGCATTGTCTGGGCCAAGGACACCCCCAATTTCATCGGCAACCGCATTGGTATCCAGGGCATGGGCAAAGCCATGCACGCCATGCTCGAACACGGCCTGACCATCCCTGAAGTGGATGCTATTTTCGGCCAGCCCATGGGCCGGCCCAAGACCGCTACATTTAAGACCGCCGACATGGTGGGGCTCGATACCATGTATCACGTGGCCAAGAACTGCTACGACATGTGTCCGGACGATGAAATGCGCGACACCATGGCCCTGCCCGCGTTTGTTGAAAAAATGGTCAACAACAACATGCTTGGCAACAAAACCAAGGGCGGGTTTTACAAAAAGGAAATCACCCCGGAATGGAAAACCATCCGCAAGGTGATCAACCCCGAGACCCTGGACTATGAGGAATACGGCAAGGTTGATTTTCCCTGCCTGGCAGAGGCCAAGAAAAAGGCCTCTCTTCCGGAAAAAATGCAGACCATTGTTTATGCCGACGACAAGGCCGGCAAGTATGCCTGGGATGTCATGGCCACCAGCCTGATTTACGCGGCCAACCGGATTCCCGAGATTTCCGATACCATCGTGGACATCGACAATGCCATGAAATGGGGTTACAATTTTGAAATGGGCCCGTTTGAGGCATGGGAAGCCATCGGGGTGAAAAAATCCGTGGAAAAAATGGAGAAAGAAGGCCGCACAGTGCCGGAAAAAATCAAGAAGTTTCTGGATGGCGGCAACGAGACCTTCTACAAGATCGAAGGCGGCAAAAAATATTTTTATGATTTTGCCTCCGGCTCCTACAAGCTTGTGCCGGTCAGCGAAAAACAGATCAGCCTCTATAACCTGCGCCAGGAAAACAAGGTGGTCAAAACTTCGGGTTCCTGCTCGCTGATCGATCTTGGCGACGGTGTTTTTGACATCGAGTTTCATTCCAAGATGAACGCGGTCAACCGCGAAATGATCGAGTTTATGATCGAGGCCCACCAATACGTGGCTGAAAACGGCGTGGGCGTGGTTGTGGGCAACCAGGCCTCGGGCATGCCGGCTCCGTTTTCCGCAGGCGGGGACCTGTCGTTTATGCTCGGTCTTGCAAAAGAGGGCAAGTTCTCTGAAATCGATGATTTCATCAAGACCGTGCACCAAAGCATTCTGGCATCCAAGTACGCGCCTTACCCGGTGGTGGCCGCTCCGTTCGGCCTGGCCCTGGGCGGCGGATGCGAAATCTGCCTGGCGGCCGACCGCGTGGTGGCCAATGCGGATCTGTTCATGGGACTGGTGGAAGTCGGCGCCGGTCTGGTGCCCGGAGGTGCGGGCATGATGCATCTGTGGCAGAACTACATCAAGTACAAACCCGAGATTGCCAAGATCACCGATTATTCCGGATTTTTTGTCCAGGCGTTCATGCAGGTGGCCCAGGCAAAAGTCTCCGGCTCTGCGGCAGAAGCCAGAAATGCCGGGTTTCTGAGACCCGCTGACCGGATCGTGTTCAACAAGGACTTGCTCATCGGCGAGGCCAAAAAGGAAGTGCTCAAGATGGTCGATGACTGCTACGCGCCCCCGCGCAAGGAAAAGTTTCCGGTGTTCGGCCGTGAGGGCCAGGGCATGATCTGGTCTGAGATGCTCAACATGAAATCGGGCGGATACATCACCCCGCACATGGAAACCATTGCCAAACGGGCCTGTTACTGCTTAGCCGGCGGTGACGTGCCCGCGGGCACACCGGTGGGCGAGGATTATCTGCTCAAGCTGGAGCGCGAAGCCTTTGTGGATCTCTGGCGCACAGAGCAGACCCAGCAGATGGCAGAGCACATGATGAAAACGGGCAAGCCCTTGTTCCTGTAACAGATATAATAACTGAAAGTTAGGAGGATATACAGATGAGAGAAGCCTATATTGTCACATCGCTCCGCACGCCGGGCTGCCGGAGGGGCAAAGGCGCATTGGCCCAGACGCGGCCGGAGGATTTGCTCAAGGCCGTGATAGAAGCTGTCATGGAAAAAACCCCCAATCTGGACAAAAAGGACGTTGAAGACCTGATGATCGGGTGCTCGTTTCCCGAAGCCCAGCAGGGTCTCAATATCGGCCGGATTATCGCCCAGATGGCCGGTTTCCCGGATGCAACCTGCGGGGCCACGGTCAATCGTTTCTGCTCTTCGGGGCTGGAAGCCATATCCCTGCAGGCCATGCGCATCAAAAGCGGATGGTGCGATGTGGCCATCGGCGGCGGCATTGAATCCATGAGCATCGTGCCCATGGGCGGCAACATGCCCCGCCCGCATCCCAAGATGGCAAAGGAAAATCCGGATGTCTATGTTTCCATGGGCATTACCGCGGAAAACGTGGCCAACCGGTACAATGTCACCCGGGAAATGCAGGACGAGTTTGCCTATCATTCCCAGATGAAGGCGGCAAATGCCAAAAAGAACGGACTTTACAAGGAACTCGTCCCCACCACGGCCTCGCGTTTTGTGGAAAAAGACGGCCAGTGGGAAGAGCAGACCTTTGTCCAGGATTTTGACGACGGCATCCGGGAGACCACCACCATTGAAGGGCTTGGCAAGCTTCGCCCGGTTTTTGCCGCAAACGGTTCGGTTACTGCGGGAAATTCCTCCCAGACCACTGACGGGGCCGCCGCTACGCTGATCGTAAGCGAAGAGGCCCTGAAGAAATACAACCTCGAGCCCATTGCAAAGGTCAAAACCTATACCGTGGCCGGCTGCAGGGCCGATGAAATGGGTGTGGGACCTGCTTACGCAATTCCCAAGGTCCTGGATATGGCCGGACTCAAGGTTGACGATATCGGCATTTTTGAAGTCAACGAGGCTTTTGCCTCCCAGGCCATCTACTGCATGCAGCAGCTCGGGCTATATGATGACAAGAGCCTGTGGACCGCTGACAGTGACAAGCGCATTGTCAATGTCAACGGCGGTGCCATCGCCCTGGGCCATCCCCTGGGCTGCACCGGCGCCAAGCTCTGCGCCCAGCTGATGACCGAGATGAAGGCGCGCGGCGTGAAATACGGCGTGGAATCCATGTGCATCGG
Source organism: Desulfosalsimonas sp. (assembly GCF_055149105.1). Lineage (NCBI taxonomy): Bacteria > Pseudomonadati > Thermodesulfobacteriota > Desulfobacteria > Desulfobacterales > Desulfosalsimonadaceae > Desulfosalsimonas > Desulfosalsimonas sp. The sequence continues at coordinate 47,554 of NZ_JBSRLA010000001.1, forward strand.
CGGCGGTATGGGTGCTGCGGCTGTATTTGAGCTGGTATAGACGATACAATCGGGCGGTGGTTTGATGCCGCCTGTGTGCGATGAAAACAAAAAGGCTGCCGGGTTTGCCCGGCAGCCTTTTTTATGGGCTTTTGGTTTGTCCTTTAGCAGGGAAAATTATTTGTTCTTGCTTTCAAATTCCTTCATAAAGGATATCAGCTTTTCAACGTTTTCCACTGTGGTGGCGTTGTAGATCGAGGCCCGGCAGCCGCCAACCGATCGATGGCCCTTAAGACCGCCAAGGCCGTTTTGGGCGGCTTCGTCAATGAATTTCTTTTCCAGTTCCTCGCTGGGCAGCCGGAAAGTGACATTCATCAGAGAGCGGCTGTCGAGATCCGCGGTTCCCTTGTAAAAATCGCTTTCATCAAATGCGGCATAAAGGAGTTCCGCCTTTTTCCGGTTGATTTTCTCCATCTCCCCGAGTCCGCCAACCGTTTCCTCCAGCCACTTGAGCACCAGCTGCACCGCGTAGATGGCAAAGCAGGGCGGGGTGTTGTACATGGAGTTTTTTTCCACATGGGTGCGGTAGTCCAGCATGGTGGGCAGACCGTCGGGGATGAGCTTGAGCATATCATCGCGCACAATCACCATGCAAACCCCGGCCGGGCCGATATTTTTCTGGGCGCCCACATAGATCATGCCGAATTTGGACATGTCAATGGGCCGGCACATGAAGTCCGAGGACATGTCCGCCACCAGGGGTACATTGCCCGTGTCCGGAAACTGATCCCACTGAGTCCCCTTGATGGTGTTGTTGGAGGTGATATGGACAAATTCGGCATCCGGGGTAAATGAGAACTTCTTGGGAATGTAGGCAAAATTGCGGTCCTCGGAAGAGGCGGCCACGTTAAAGTTTTTCTTTTGGATTTGGGCTTCCTTGATGGCCTTGGTGGACCAGGTGCCGGTGTTGATGTAGTCGGCTGTGCGGCCGTCTGCAAGGAAATTCATGGGGATCATGGCAAACTGCAGACTGGCCCCGCCCTGGAGAAAGAGCACGTGGTAGTCATCGCCCACGCCAAGAAGCCGTTTGGTTCGGGCCACGGCATCGTTTATCACGTTGTCAAAGTCCTGGGATCTGTGGCTGATTTCCAGAATGGACATGCAGCAGTTTTGAAAATTCAGTACATTGGCCTGAAGTTCCTGGAGCACCGGTTCGGGCAGGGCTGCCGGACCGGCGTTAAAATTGCAAATTCGATTGACTTCCATAAATGATTCCTCCAATTTTTTATTAAAATAATTTGGGATAGATAACAAAATAAAACATAAACATTAAATATTACATAATTGTTAAAATAAGTCAACAGCTAATGATTGTCCGAAATTGCAGGCAGTTGCATTGTTTTCCCCGGGGCCCGTCCACGGGCCGCAGCGGCCGGGTTGTTGACATCTGCGCGGCTTTGCCATAAAACAGATACCAATTTTGATCGATCCCGGAACATCCCGGGACATTGATCCGGTCAGGCCGTAAAACCGGGTTGAATCTCAGCGCTGGAGAAGTGGAAAATGAAAATCTATGATTACCCCTCTGCTGAGGCGGAAAATCGGATTCAGGAAATTTTAAGCCGTGGCATTGATACGGCAGCGGCGGATTATCAAAATGTTTCCGCCATTGTCGAGGATGTCCGGACCCGGGGGGATGAAGCGGTGGTGGAATACACCAACCGCTTTGATGCACCTCAGATGCGCATCTCCGGACTCAGGGTGACAACACGGGAAATCGAGGCCGCCCGAAATTCCGTCAGTTCCGAATTTCTGACCGCCCTTGAGACGGCGGCATCCCAGATTGAGGCGTTTCATCGCAGGCAGGTGCGCAATTCCTGGTTTACTGCAGACCGCCAGGGCGTGGTGCTCGGCCAGTTGACCAATCCAGTGGATGCGGCCGGGGTTTATGTTCCCGGGGCAAAGGGCGGCACAACGCCCTTGGTGTCATCGGTGCTCATGGGCGCCATACCGGCTGCCATTGCCGGTGTCAGCCGGGTTGTAATGGTGACCCCGCCCATGGAAGACGGCGCAGTCAATGCGCATTTGCTGGCAGCAGCAGATCGGGTCGGGGTCACGGAAATTTACAAAACCGGCAGCGCCTGGGCCATAGCCGCCCTGGCATACGGTACAAAGACCATTGATCCCGTGGATGTGATCGTTGGGCCGGGAAATATTTACGTGACCCTGGCCAAAAAAATTGTCTCCGCGTTCGTGGGCGTGGATATGATTGCCGGGCCCAGTGAAATCCTGGTTGTGGCCGACGAAGCAGCCGATCCGGGTTTTATCGCAGCCGACCTGCTGTCCCAGGCAGAACACGATCCCCTGTCATCGGCCATACTTGTGGCCACATCCCGTGATTTGGCCCAATCCGTGCAATCCGAGATTCAGCGCCAGATGGCCGGACTTTCCAGAAAACAAATCGCAGCGCAGTCCATGGAAGATTTTGGTGCGGTTTTTGTGGTCCGTGATATTTCCGTGGCCCTGGCGTTGTCCAACCGGATCGCACCCGAGCATCTGGAATTGCAGATCCGGGATCCGTTTGCCTGGCTGTCGCTGGTCAAAAACGCAGGGGCGGTTTTCCTCGGCGCCTACACCCCGGAGCCGGTTGGCGATTACATGGCCGGCCCCAATCACGTGCTGCCCACCGGCGGTTCGGCTAGGTTTTCATCGGCCCTTTCGGTTGACTGCTTTGTCAAACAGTCCAGCGTGGTTTATTATTCAAAAGAAGCGTTTGAACGCGAGGCCCACGCAATTGCCGGTCTGGCCGAAATTGAGGGATTGTCCGCACATGCGGCATCCATACGCCAGCGGCTTAAATCATGAGGCAGGCCTTAAAGTTCTCTGCCGGGATCCAGAGCCCGAACAGGATGTCTGCTTGGGGAAAAACCCGGCCTTGACAAGAGACCGGGCAGTACATATTTTAAATATTTGAGATTATACTCATAAGGTGGGAAAAATGGGAAGACCGCATAAAAAACGCAATGTCGCATACAATCCAAATGTCAGCTATTTCAAGCCCCGGGGGATTCCCATGAAGGAGCTTTCAGAAAGTGTTCTGACAGTGGATGAATGTGAAGCCATCCGGCTGGCCGATTATGAAGGATACTCCCATGAGGCCGCAGGAGAGCTCATGGGTGTTTCCAGGGCCACTTTCGGCCGGATTATCGAACAGGCGCGCAAGGTGGTGGCCGATGCCCTGATAAACGGCAGGGCCATCCGCATTGAAGGCGGTTCCTACCGGTTTGTGGATACGGAGCGACGATTCGGCTGTAAGGTATGCAACCATCAGTGGGTGCTGCCGTGCGGAACCGGCCGGCCGGAGAATTGCCCGGAGTGCGGGGATATGCAGGTAGGACGGGTTGGGCCCTCAGACAGCAAGCCCTCCGAGTGCCGATAGGCGCCGGCTTTTGAATTGTTCATTTTATTTTGCATATAAGGAGCAGGCAATCATGGAAAAGTGTCAGCAGGGCGGGTGCGGATCGCAGCAGGCCCAGCAGCAGCAACAGCAACAGCAGCAGCAGCAGCAGGAACAGTCGGTCAAGGAAACCCTTGCCAAAATCAAAAACAAGTTCGTGGTCATGAGCGGCAAGGGCGGCGTGGGAAAGACCAGCGTGTCTGTGAACCTGGCCATGGCCCTGGCAGAAAAGGGCTATCAGGTGGGCATTATGGATGTGGATGTGCACGGCCCGGATGTGCCAAGGATGCTGGGTTTATCGGGCATGCTCACCGGAGACGGCAAAAAACTCGCTCCCATGCGCTACAGCGACCACCTGGCGGCCATTTCCATTGAGGGGCTCATGCCGGACAAGGATTCAGCCGTGATCTGGCGGGGGCCGCTCAAGCATTCGGCCATTACCCAGTTTGTCTCCGACGTGGACTGGGGGGAACTGGATTTTCTGATTGTGGATTCGCCTCCGGGCACCGGAGATGAGCCCATGAGCGTGGCCCAGACCATTGCCGACGCACAGGCCATTATCGTGACCACTCCCCAGGAGGTGGCCCTTTCAGACGTGCGCAAATCCATCAACTTCTGCAGCAAGGTGGAAATGCCCGTATTCGGCGTTATTGAGAACATGAGCGGGTATGCCTGTCCCCACTGCGGCGAAACCATTGAGCTGTTTGGTTCCGGCGGCGGGGAGAAAACCGCGCAGCAGTTCGGGCTCAATTTCCTGGGCCGGATTCCCTTTGATGCCAACATGGTCAAGTCCGGCGATGCCGGTCAGTCCTATATGCGTGCGTATGCGGATTCGGCAGTTACCAAGGCCTTTGACCGTATCGTGGAGCAGATGGGCAAGCTGATCTAAACCTCAGCTCAGGCCAAAGGGTTCGGCCGGACAAAAACGGTTCAGAACCCTGATTTAAAAATCAGGGCGGGGCGCAGTGTTATTGAATGTGCCCCGCTTTTTTATTTGCGTCCCAGTTCATTTAACACCAGGGTAATGGGCCGGGAATCCTCGCTTTCGCCTGAATAGCGGATGGGGCCGGGCTTGCGGTAACAATCCGGTCCGGGTTCGGCGGCCAGCCATTTCTCCCGCATGGCCGAAAAAACCCCGAAAGCCGGGGCTTCAATGTCCACAAGGGATTTTTCCAGCACCAGGGCCAGTTTCCCCTTGCGTTCTTCCAGGTGCATGAGGGGGGCGATGGGGATGCCCAACGGTGTCCAGTCGGAAAAATCCTTTTCCAGGTTCTTGATGGCTGCCATCTGCCCGGTGGCCCCGCAGGCGATTAAGGCAAATACGGTTCGCCCCAGATTATAGGTGTAGGTGCAGTCAAACCAGGTGGGATCATTTCCCCGGCCGTCATAGCCGTAGAAATGGTTCTGGGTCTTGAATTTGGGCATGGAGGCCTTGTAGATTTTGTCAATGGGTTTGGGAATATCTTTGCTTTCATCCAACACCCCTTCCCGGGCCAGGGTCTGTTTTAAGGTTTTTACCGAAACCGCGGATTTTTTGACCAGCAGAAAGGCATCATCGGTGTCAAAGTTTTGAAACAGGGCCCGGCCGTAGGTTTGCGGATCCAGGCCGCCTTTTTCCATGGTTCGGGCATACCAGCCCCGTTCGATGCCGATTTTATAGACGCCCTGTTCGGCCAGGGTTTTCAGGTAATCCTTGACCAGGCCCATGATCACCTTGTCGGTCTCCACCTGAGAGAACTGGAAGTTGCCGTGGCTGTCGCGTTCTGTGAGCAGGCCTTCCTGGAAAAACGGGGGCAGGACATTAAACAGGTCGTCATCCCGGGTGTTCCAGACCGTGAAAATATGGTTTTCCCGGGCCATGCGGGCCATGCGCCGCAAATAGTCCAGCTTGTCGTCCAGGGTCGGGAAATTCGAGTGAAAATCCGTGTCATGGGTCTGGTTGTAGTCTGCGATAATGGTGTTGAGCTTGATGATAAAAACCTGGATTTCATTGATAAATTCCAAAAGACCCTCGGGCATGACAATCACGCCGTAATTTTTGCCCGCAGCCGCCCGCTTGACAATGCCGTCGCAGATCAGCCGGGAGACGTGCCGAAGGGTCATGCCATAGGCGGTATAATCCACGGTTCCCTGCTGGCGGGCTTTTTCGATCCTTTCCTCGTCGATGAAATCAGCCACCTCCTCGCCGATGAGCGTAATATTGGGGTGGACCTGCAGGCCCACTTCCAGGGCCAGGTGGCTGGCCACACGCCCCATGACCTTGCAGATATGCCAGTATTTCACATCTGAGCTGCAGTCCGCGCACAATCCGCTGACGTTGTGGGCAAAGGCCCGGGCCGCGGTGTGAAAGCCAAAGGACATGGCACACAACAGCTCGTTGTTTTTGTCCCGCACCTGGATGTCGCCGTCAATGGTTTTGGGCACGCCAATGACCTGGATGCCGTCGTTGAAAAACTCCTGGGCCATGAATGCGGCATTGGTGTTGGAATCATCGCCGCCCACGATCACCAGGGCATCCAGGTTCAGATCCTGGCAGTGACGGCGGGCCAAATCCATCTTTTCCGGTGTGTCAATTTTGGACCTTCCGGTGCCGATCATGGTAAAGCCGCCCAGGTTGCGGTAGGAGTCGACTTTTTCCCGGGTGATTTCCATGTAATTGTTTTCCAGGATACCGTCGGGACCCAAAAGAAATCCAAAAAGGCGGCTGTTTTCATTGGCTGCGGTCATGGCGTCAAATACCCCGGCAATCACGTTATGCCCTCCCGGGGCCGGGCCGCCGGAAAAAACAATACCGATGTTGAGCCGCCGGTCCGAAGGTTTGGCTGCCGGGTCCGGCTCATCTGCGCCCACGATGCCCTCCACCGGGTTGTCAATGATATCCGGCAGGCTTTCCCGGGCCGAGGGGTGGATCTGGAAACCATAACGGTTTTCTGTTTCCAGCCGGATAAAAGGGGATTTGAAGACTTCGCACACAGGGGGAACAAACCCGAGCCGTTCAGACAAGGCGGAACTGGCGCTGCTGACGGTTTTTTCAACGTCTGCCTGCGCCATAAAAGATTCCAGCGACCAGGTGCTTTTTTCCGTCATTTGCTTTTTTCTCCGTTTTTTTCCGGGTTGCCGATTTTTACATGCGGGTCTGTATTCAAGTATATCGTCTGATGCCGGGGTGTCAAGCATCCAGGGCAGGAGGCGGTTTGATTTTTCTGAAAAACCGGATTTTGCGCAAATATCCTGCATTCTTTTTGCGCAGCCGTGCAATCATTGCTATATTTGGTGGGAAATATCCGAAAACGAAGTTTATTTTTAAAATAGCAAACCATTGGATCACAAGGAGAAGACAAATGCAGAAGGATCTGAAATCGTATTTTGAAGAAAACGAGGGCACCGGCATTCTGGCCACGGCCGATGCGGCCGGAAATGTCAACGCTGCGGTCTATGCAAGGCCCCATATACTCGAAGACGGCTCTGTGGCCATGATCATGCGCGACCGGCTGACGCGGAAAAATCTGCTGGAAAATCCAAAGGCGTCCTATCTGTTTATGGAGAAGGGCCCGGGCTACAAGGGCTGCCGGCTGTATCTGACAAGAACCGGCGAGGAAAGCGATGTTGAAAAAATCCGTTCCATGAAGCGGCGGTGTCCCACCACGGATGCGGATCCGGACCAGACCGATCTGTACCTGGTCACTTTCCGGCTGGATAAAACCCTGCCCCTGATCGGTGCGGGCAGTGACAAGTGATAATGGAGAGAAGAAGCCGGAAGTCCTTATATTTATAAAAGATTGTTGTTAGTGCTATGTTCTGTGATTTTCGCATGATGCCAACCCGGTGGCGGTTTGCTCCCTGCTGACCGCTTGCGCGCTCAATGCGACTCGCAAACCACCCCCGGGCCGGCATCAGGGCCGACTGTGTGCAAGGTTTCACCCCAAGGGGGGCCGGAGCAACACATCTAAAGAACTTCGTTCAAGGTTCAAGGTTCAAGGTTCAAAGTTCAAGGTTCAAAGTTCAAGGTTCAAAATAATAAAATCAACGCTTTTAAGCATGCGGCAAAAAGTTATTTGCAGTGTTGGGCTCTGGGGAAACACTTCCCCCGGCCGAAGGGTTTTCTTCCTGAAAAACATCAAGCCAGGCGATGTAAAAAGCGTTTGCAAACCTATTATTATTTTAAAAAAAGGAGAAAGTCCAAAATGAAAAAATGGCGGTGCACGGTCTGCAACTACATTCATGAGGGGGATCAGCCGCCGGAGACCTGTCCGGTATGCGGAGCGGATAAAAGCAAGTTTGTTGAAGTCAGTGATGCGGAAGCCAAAGAGATCCAGGCCAAAAAAAGCGAAAAGCAGCTTGAGCGGGAAAAGGCCATGGCTGAGAAGGCAAAAGCCCAAAGCTCGGGTTCAAAACAAAAGTCCCAAACAGGACAAAGCGCATCCGGGCAAAAGGGTTCCGGTAAAAAGGGCTGGATCGAGTTTGTCAATGCTCAGATGATCCGGCATCATGCCCATCCCGTGTCCGTACATATCCCCAATGGGGTGCTGCCGGTATCTGTTCTTTTTGTCCTCCTTGCCCTCTGGTGCACAGGCCAGGGGTTTGCCACGGCAGCGTTTTACAACTCCGTGGTGGTGTTGATCGCCATGCCTGCAGTGCTTTATACCGGTTACAATGCCTGGCAGCGCAAATACGGCGGTTCATGGACCACGATTTTTATCTTCAAGATCATCACCGCGTTGATTGTGACTGTCACCTGTCTGCTGGTGGTGATCTGGTATGTTGTCAACCCGGAGATTTTATCCGGCGGGGCAGCCCGGCAGGCCGGGTTTGTGTTTTTAAACCTGATCATGCTGGCTGCGGCAGTGGTGGCCGGGTTAATCGGCGGGAAGCTTGTTTTCAAGGAATAGAGCCGATTTATAACCTGTTTGACCGGCTGTTTTTTTGCACCGGTTTATTGTATTTTTCCCGGTTTTTGTATTTGCCGCGGCTTTCGCACGGGGCTGGTCGGGGTATGGTTTGTGCCTTGCTGACCGCTGGCGCGCTCAATGCAATTCACAAACCATCCCCCGCCCGACCCGTGGACCTGCCTCCCGACGTCATTTGCCCAATTTTTGCAAAGTAAAATTGTAACATTTCTATCCGATGCGGATGAAGTCTTTGGTTGTTCTGGTTCGGAGAGGAACGGGCGTTTTTCCGTGCGGTTCGGCGCTGGTGCCGTCCCCCTGGGGGCGCATTGCACGTTGGGCCGGCCAGCAGTTCTTGGCGAAGCGAAGCGGCCGGGGCTGAATTACTTCGGCCGCAGCGGAGCAAGCCTTAGAACTGCCCGGCCCGAGTGCGCGACCGCAGGGGGACGGCACCAGCGACGGGCCGCACGCGACGGGCGGGCGCCGGCGGAAAAAACAAGGCCCGGATTTCGGTTTTCCGAAATCCGGGCCTTTTCAGGTCATACTTTTTTAATACAATTTGGCTTTAAGCCATTGGCTTAGAAATAATAGCCAAAGTTGATGTTAAAGCGGTATTCCCATTCGTCGTCAAGGTTTTCGCCGAACCGACTCCAGTCGCTTTCGTCTCCAACAAAATCGTTGCCATTGGAGTAGGCCAGATCGGTATAGATGTACCATCCGCCACGGGCCCATGCTGCGCCAAATATCCACATTTCGCTGTCGTTAAAGTCGCTTTCCTCCTTCATGATCGAGGAGTATTCCACATAGGGAATGACATAATCGAGAAAATCAATCTGCGGGGTTTCCAGGTAGTAGCTCAAAGAGACCGCCGGAACCCAAGCTTCGGCGGCCACGCCCGTATAATAGTCATACGCGCCAAAGTTGACAAGATCAGCGCTGGAGCCATCGGCATTTTCTACGTCATAGTCGTAGTAGGTGAGTTGTGCAGCCAGAGTCCAGTTGCTGAACTTGTTGACAGCATGGATGGAGCCGGCAAAATGGTCGCCGTCATCCCGGTCTCCGCCACTGGCCCCCAGCTGGCCATACTGCAGGGAAGCGCCCAAATCAGTCTTGATGTCACCCATTTGAACCGGATAGATGGCGCGAATATTGAACTGATGTTCTTCTTTATAACCATCGCCTTCTTCGTCTTCTACGGCATCATAGGAATAGCGGGCTGCGTTTTCGGTTTTCCCAAAGTAGGAGCCTTCGTCCATCAGATAATAGCCAAAATCCATTTTCAGGTCGCCAAAAGAAGTGGTGTACTTGGCGCCCAGGTCCATGTCGTCGGACAGTCCTACATAGTAATGCTGATCAAACATCCAGCTCTGGGATACGCCGTAGGGGCCGGGACCGAAGGGAACCCGGTTGACACCCACCTGAAGCTGGCTTTTTTCATCAAAGTTGTAGCCCATCCAGCCGGTGTGCAGGAAATGATACCCGTTATAAAACCGGTACTCAGCTTTCCCGACCCATTGATCTTGTTCATAATCGAGGTTGATACGGAAGGTATCTAACTCAAAATTTCCGCCATCTTCTTCAGCCCTTGAAGGTCTCGAAGTTGAATAGCCATCATCATATTCGGGGACTGCATAATCACCAATCACATAGTTGGCCCGGATGGCGCCGCCTACGTCCAGGGGGCCGAGTTCGATGGCCATGGCGCCGGCGGGGAATGCCAGTAATAATACCAGCAGCCCTGCTAAAAACAGGTTCCTTTTGCTTTTGCTCATTTGTTGCTCCTTTCGTTTGTGTTTCTGATTTGCCGTTGTTTTTTGTTTTCCCGTCTTTGCGGGAAAACGGTTTGAATTAAATAAACATATTTTCAGATTTCAGTTTTTGTGGTTTTTCATAAGAATCTCCCAGGGCAAACGGATTAGTCCTTTTTACCCCGGGAGATTTTGCAGGTCAACAATTATTGGATGCCGGCCGGCCGGTCACAAAGAGATTTTCAGACCGGCTCCGGCCGGGTTGGAAGCGCAGTGGTCTATTTTGCCGCGGCCTTGGCTGCTGCCAGCCAGGCGTCCCACTTGTTCTGGTTGTCTTTAATCCATTGGTCCACGTGTCTTTCAACGTCTTCCTGCTTGTCTTCGCCCTCAAACATGCGGTTGTTCTGCGCGGCAATGTCAGGGAAGGGAACAGACATCAGGGCAAACATGGTTTTCACAGCCGGATTTTCCTCAAGAAAATCCTTGTTTGCCACCACGCGAATGTCATTTGCCACAAAGCCCATTTTGCACGGATCTGTGACCGTGCCGGTCAGGCCCTTGGCGATCATGGCATCTTCTAAGCCTTTCTGGCCTTCCTTGGGAATGATTTCCGGCACGTTGATCCACATGACATCCTCGCCCGGCTTGAACTTGTAGACCGTCCAGTTGGGGGTCCAGGTGTAGAAAAACACCGGCTGGCCGTCCTCGTAACGGGCCAGGGCATCGGCCATGCCGGCGCTGTATCCGGCCTTGATCAGGTTGATGTCATCATGGAGGTCATAGACGTCCATGTGATGGGCAATGGTTTTTTCGCATCCCCAGCCCGGGGGGCAGGCCACGAGATCAGCCTTGCCGTCGCCGTTTGCGTCAAAAGCTTCCTTGACCTCGTCGCGGCGGAAATCATCCAGGGATTTGATGTCATATTCTTCCACATGTTCCTTGGACACCAGATAGCCCTGGACAGCCCCGGCCTTGACCACCGTGCCGGCCATCACGATTTTTTTGTCCCAGTTTCTGGGAAGAAATTCCGCGTGCAGGGGAAACCAGCCGTTGGCCCAGAAATCCACCTCGCCATTGGCAAGGGATCGGTAAAAAATCGGGCCGCCGAGTTTTTTTGCGTCTTCGACTTCATAACCCAGTTCTTCACAGGCCCTGGAATAAAGCGCTTCCAGAAAAAAACCCGTGGTCCATGTGGCCGCGGCCGGTTCAATGGTTTTGCCCTTGCCGGGCAGGTCCTCTGCCATGGTTGTGCCGGAAAATGCCATCATGCAGGCGGCTATCACAAGCCCTGCAAGACCGATTCTTTTTGCCAGTTTCATGGGAATCCTCCTTTTTTTGTGTTGTCCTGTCAATGGTTACAGGTTTTGTTCACCGGGCATGGGATCCGCACCCGGCAAAGCGCTATTCATCATATTTGGTTTGTCCCAGCGCCTGGGTGATGCGGTCAAGTACCATGGCCATCAAAACAATGCCGAGACCGCCGATGCCGGCCAGTCCCACCTGAAGACTGTTTAAGCCCTCAAACACGGGCACGCCCAGGCCGCCGGCGCCGATCAGTGAGGCAATGACCACCATGGACAATGACAGCATGATGGTCTGGTTTAAGCCCGCCATGATGGTTTTCAGGGCCAGGGGAATCTGGACCTTCAATAATACCTGGCTTTGGGTGGCGCCAAAGGAGTAGGTGGCCTCAATGAGTTCCGGGTGCACCTGCCGGATGCCCAGGTTGGTCAGCCGGATAATCGGGGGCATGGAAAAGATAATGGTGGCAATAACACCGGCCACCGTGCCGATGGAAAAAAGCATCACAACCGGCACCAGGTAGACGAATGCCGGTGTGGTCTGCATGGCGTCGAGAACCGGGCGCAGAACCGATTCAAAACGGTTGCTCCGGGATGATAAAATGCCCAGGGGCACACCGATTAACACGCAGACCACCACAGCGGAAATCACCATGGCCAGGGTGGTCATGGTCTCGTCCCACAAACCGATCATGCCGATAAAGGCCATGGAAACAAAACTGAAAACCCCCACCTTCCAGCCGGCAGCCTTCCAGCCGACGATGAGAAACAGAACCAGGATGATTTCCGGCGGCAGCCACAGCAAAAGATCGTTGATGCCGTTTAGCATCCATTGAATGGGCATCTTGATGGCCTGGAACTGCGGCCGGAAATTGCCCACCAGCCAGTCAACCCCGTATGCGATCCAGTCATCCAGAGGGATGGTGTATCGGAATATATCAAACATGGTGCCTCCTATGCGTATTGGTCGTCAAAGTTGGTTTCCCGGCTCAGTGTCCGCAAAAACAAATGCCTGGAGATTGTGCCCTTGTATTTGTTATTGGAATCCACGATGGGAACCGGGCATTCATATTCGGTCAGTTTCGGCAGCACCTCCTGAAGGGTTGCATCCTGCTGCACCGGCGCGATGCCTTCAAGGTAGGCAGGGGTGATGTCCTGGGAATTGATGCTTTCATCCTCCAGGGCCTGCTGGATTTTGTTCAGGGATACCACGCCCACATAGGTGCGGTCCTTGCGCAGCACATAGGCATATTCCCGGTCATATTCATTGAGGCGCTGGCGCACCGCCCGAAGCCCGGCCTTGTGCAGGGGGAAGGTAACCTGGGTGTTTGTGGCGATGTCTCCGGCGGTATAGACATTGGTGGGATCCACCCCGCGGAAAAAGGCCTTTACGTAGTCATCTGCGGGGTTTCTCATGATTTCTTCCGGCGCGCCGATCTGAACGATCCGGCCGCTTTCCATGATGGCGATGCGGTCGCCGATGCGCATGGCCTCATCCAGGTCATGGGAAATAAAAATAACCGTCCGGTCGCTTCCTTCCTGGAGTTTGAGCAGTTCGTCCTGCATCTCTGTTCGGATCAGGGGGTCTAATGCAGAAAACGCCTCGTCCATGAGCATGATATCGGGATCCACGGCCAGGCCCCGGGCCAGGCCCACGCGCTGCTGCATGCCGCCGGAAAGGGATTTGGGATAGCTGTCAGCCACATGGGCAAGACCCACCTGTTCAAGGGCGCTCATTGCCCTTTCCTTTCGCTTCTGCAGGGGGATGCCCATGATCTCCAGGCCGAATGCGGCGTTTTCGTGAACCGTCAAATGGGGCATCAAAGCAAAGGACTGGAAGACCATGCTCATGTATTTTCTTCGCATTTCCGTCAGTTGCTTGGTGTCCATCTTGGTGATGTCCTGGTCTTCGACAAGGATCTTGCCGGATGTGGGCTCGATCAGCCGGTTTAGCAGCCGCACCAGTGTTGATTTGCCTGAGCCGGAAAGCCCCATGATCACAAAAACTTCTCCGGCGTAAACAGAGAAGTTGGCGTCCTGGACCCCGATGGTCAGGCCGGTTTCCTTGTAGATTTCATCCTTGGACTTGCCCTGCTTCAGAAGCTCAAAGGCAGGGCCGGGGTCGCCTCCGAAAATTTTGTAGGCATTCTCCACCACAAGGCGCTTCTGCCCGTTTGATGAGTCGTTGGCCATGGTTATTGTCCTCTTTTTTGAATGATCTTGATAACAACACTGATTTCATATCTGCCTGAAAAAGCCGAATTTCAAAACAGCTCTGCGATGATTGAAGCTACTTTAAAAAGGTTATTGGCAATTTGAAAAAAATCAAATAGATTATTTCTGCTTCATGAATAAGTTTTTGATATAGCGTTATATGTATGCTTTCAGCAGTCTGATAAATAATAGTATTTACTACAATTTTAATATTTTGTCAATTTCGTTGAACCGGAAGATGTTTGCCTTGATCCGCGCATATGACATAAATTTTTAAAATTATTTAAGATTTTGATATTCAAAAAAATGAGAAAACAGATCAATGTTCATTTTCTGGCCGGTATGTTCAGTCCGGACAATAAACGATAGCCGGAAAGGTTGTGTCTGATGCGGTTTGATTTTCCATCGGTGTTGCGGGGGATGCTCACCCTGGGGATTTACGTGGGTTTTACCGTTGTGCTGTGCCTGTTTTTTTTCCTGGTGGCTGCGGTAAAGCTGCTGGTTCCCGTGAAAACAGTGCGAAAGCGCGCAACCGGGATCCTGGACCGGATTGCCAGCCGCATGTGGGTGGCCTGTTCGGTCTGGACCCACAGATTTTTTGGCCGGGTGGTCTATGATATGAGGGGTGAAACGCAACTGCACATGGATCGCTGGTGCCTGATTGTCTCCAATCACCAGAGCTGGGTGGACATCCTGGTGTTAATCCGGGTGCTGGCCGGCCGGGTCCCGCCATATAAGTTTTTCGTTAAAAAGGAGCTGCTCTGGCTGCCGCTTATGGGGCAGTGTTTTTTGGGGCTGGATTTTCCGGTGATGAAGCGCTACCCAAGGCATGTGGTGGAAAAATACCCCCATTTGAAGGGACAGGATCTGGAGACCACCCGCAAATCCTGTGAAAAATTTCGACACACCCCGGTGGCGGTGATGAATTTTGTGGAAGGCACCCGGTTTACCCGGGAAAAACAGAAAAAACAGGGCTCGCCCTACCGGCACCTGCTCCGGCCAAGAGCCGGCGGGGTCGCCATGATTCTTTACGCCATGGGCGATCAGCTACGGGATCTGGTGGATATCACCATCGCATATCCCGATGGTGTGCCCGGTTTGTGGGACTTTTTCTGCGGCCGGACCCGGCGGGTGCGGGTGGATGTCCGGCTGCGGGCCATTGATGAGGGTTTAAAGGACGGCCGGTATTTTGAGGACCAGCAGGGCCGGGACCGGTTTTATCAATGGCTGGATCAGCTGTGGGCCCAAAAGGATCAGACCCTGGATCAGCTGCTGTCTGAATAAGCCGGATCGCTGTCTTGTTTAAAAATGGCCTCCGCATCCGCAGTCACATCCGTTGCAGGCAGTGATTTCCGCCATGGCCCGCACCACCTCCCGGGCATCGGCCGGGGCCACGGACACGATCTTCAGATTCAGATAAAATGGATCCAGGGCAATTTTCAAGCGCAGGGGAAATGGGAAAATATGCCCGAAAAATTCGGGTATGGCGGATTTGCTGATTTCCAGGCTCAGCTGCTCATCTGCGTACCGGCCTTCGATTTTTCGTTCCAGGGGGGTCAGGCCCGCCTTGCCGATGCCGAAAATAAACCCCACCGGTGCCGGGTCCATGACTTCTGTGCCGGATGGGCGCTTGCCGGCCGAAACCAGTAAATCCACCTTTATTAAGGGCTCAATATGTTGTTTTGCAGTTTTCATCCACCTTCCTTTAATCTGTGACGGCTTTCTCCGTCTTTTTGGGTTTTACATAACACAGGCCCGGCCCGGGCATCAATACAAGTTGATACCAAGGCGACGATTCTTTGTCTCACCCGGGGACCGGGTGTATCACGGCGGGCAGTGTCTCATTGAGACAAAAAGGGAAAAGTCTGCCAAAAAAGCCTGAAATATCGGGCCCTGGCTTGTGGCACAAAAATTGAACTATTTTCAACAAAACTTGAAAAGTGATGCGGGATGCATACGTTAATGATTTACAACCATAAACACATCAATCCAAGGAGGAAAAAATGGGAAAGACCATGCAGCATTTAAAGGACGCATTTGCCGGGGAATCCCAGGCCAACCGCAAGTATCTGGCATTCGCAAAGCAGGCGGACAAAGAGGGCTATCCGGCTGCGGCAAGACTTTTCCGGGCCGCAGCCGCAGCTGAAACCGTGCATGCGCACGCCCACCTGCGGGCCATGAACGGCATCGGCAGTACAGCGGAAAATCTCAAGGAAGCCATCGAAGGCGAGACCTATGAATTTAAATCCATGTATCCGGACATGATCAAAGACGCCCGGGCAGAGGGTGAAAAAGCCGCGGACCAGAGCTTTACCTGGGCAAACGAAGTCGAGCAGATCCATGCCGGGCTTTATCGAAAGGCCCTGGATGAACTGGGCCAGGGCGAGGACGTGGAATGCTATTATGTCTGTTCCCTTTGCGGCAACACCGTTGCCAATCAGCCCCCGGACACCTGCCCCATATGCAAGGCCAAGGCCAAAGCCTTTGAACGGGTGGACTAGATTTTTTCCGGCCGCCTAAGGAGCCGGGTTTTCCCGGTCCCCGGACAGAAGCCGGGACAGGGAGATCTGTTGCGGAGATTGTTCGCCTTCAGGCCGGCAATCCCGTATCAGGTCCTCGATCTGCGGGTCCCTGGCGGGTTCGGGAACCTGCCAGGGACTTTTTCCGTGATCGCAAATCGCGTTGAGCACATCCGCCACCCGGATCCGGGAAAGATCCATTGCCGGCTGCCATATATGGCCGTCGCCTTCGATTTCCCGCAACAGACCCTGACTGCAGAGCATTTCACCGATCTCATGCACCAGCCGGGTGGGTATGGCCAGGTGCCGGGAGATCTCATCGGCTGTCGGCGGCGGGTTGCCGGCAAGAAAGTGCCGGGCGATTTCGTGCATGATGTATAGCGCCATGTGCTGACGCTGGCCGAAACTTGCGCCTGTGCCACGGAATTCCTGCTGATAGGTCTTTATGTGCTGAATGGCATTGGAAATCCTGGCCCCCAGCAGCACGATGATCCAGCTGATATAAATCCAGATGATGAAAATGGGCAGGGCGGCAAAGGTGCCGTATATTTTGTTGTATCGGGCCATGCCGACATTGAAGGTTGTATAGACTTCAAATGCCAGCGCCCATACGCTTCCGCATATCACCCCGGCGATGAGTGCCGGCAGAAAGCGCACGCGGGTGTTTGGCATGAGCATATACATGGCCGTAAACGCGATCCAAAGACCCATGTAGGGGATCAGCATGCCAAACAGGACAAAAAAATTCCGGAACACCGGGTAGTTGGACAATGTCTGGACCATGGTGCGGGAGGAAAACGATGTGAACACCGCAGTTGAAACCACCATCAGCAGCGGACCCAGGAGCAATACACTGATGTAGTCGGAAATTTTCCGGACTATCGGACGGTTGCGGGTGACCCCCCAGATGCTGTTAAACGCGCCCTCCACATGACTGAGCATCATGATCACGGCATAGATGAGCACGGCGGTTCCCAAAGCGCCCAGGGCCTTGAAATCGGTGTTGGAAATATATTCCACAATCCGGCTGGTCAACTCCTCCTGCTCTGCGGTCAGATAATTGACCAGCACGTGTTCGATCTGGGTATGAAACCCCAGGCCCTTTAGCATGGAAAAGCCCACGGCCAGCACCGGCACCACCGCCAGCAGGGTGCTGTAGGCCAGTGCCGATGCCCGAAGCAGCAGCAGCTGGCTTCGGAAGCTGTTGGCCGTGATCAGCACCACCCGCATCACGTGCAGAAATGCCTGGTGAAGCCGCCCGGCTTCGGGCGGATCATTCCAGATATCGTTTTTCAGAAACCCGACCGCCCGACTGGCCACGTTTTGGAGTTTTTCCATTTTAACCCTTACAAATATTAACCAAGGATCTGTTCGAAAAAGTCATTGCCCTTGTCATCAATGATGATAAACGCGGGAAAATCCCGTACCCGTATCTTGTAAACCGCCTCCATGCCAAGCTCGGCAAAATCGATCACCTCCACTTTTGTGATACAGTCCCTGCCCAGCCTGGCCGCGGGCCCGCCGATGGAGCCCAGGTAAAACCCGCCGTAATCCTTGCACGCATCTTTGACAATGGCTGAGCGGTTGCCTTTGGCCAGGGTGACAAATGCACCGCCGTGTTTTTGAAATAGAGGCACGTAAGGATCCATGCGCGCGGCCGTGGTTGGGCCGAAAGCTCCGGATGCATAGCCTTCCGGGGTTTTGGCCGGGCCTGCATAATAGATGATGTGATCTTTGATGTAATCCGGGATCTTCCCGGTTTTTTCAAGCTGCTCATTGATCCGGGCATGGGCGATGTCTCTGGCCACCACGATATCGCCGGAAAGCAGCAGGCGGGTGGTGACCGGATAGCCGGAAAGCTCCCTGCGGATTTCGTCCATGGGCCGGTTTAAATCAATTTTCACCGCCGGGGTGTCCACAGCCGGAGCATCCGGCAGAAACCGGGCCGGGTTGGTATCGAGCTGTTCCACAAAGATACCGTCTTTTGTGATTTTGCCCTTGATATTGCGGTCTGCGCTGCAGCTTACCCCGATGCCGATGGGACACGATGCGCCGTGTCTGGGCAGGCGGATGACGCGGACGTCATGGCAGAAATATTTTCCCCCGAACTGGGCCCCCAGACCCAGCTGCCGGGATGCGCTCTGAAGCCTGGCTTCCATGTCCGGGTCGCGAAAAGCGTGTCCGTATTCATTGCCTGAAACGGGCAAAGTGTCAAGATAGCCGGCAGTGGCCAGTTTCACGGTTTTGAGATTGGCCTCGGCCGAAGTGCCGCCGATGACAACGCCCAGGTGATAGGGCGGGCAGGCCGCAGTGCCCAAAGATTTCATTTTTTCGGTTAAAAACGCGACAAGGGCCTTTTCGTTTAATACGGCCTTGGTTTCCTGAAACAGGTAGGTTTTGTTGGCCGACCCCCCGCCTTTTGCGATCATGAGAAAACTGTAGGCGTCGCCCGGGGTGGCGTAAAGCTCGATCTGGGCCGGCAGGTTGCATCCGGTGTTTTTTTCCGTGTACAAATCCAGGGGCGCGTTTTGTGAATAACGCAGGTTGTTTTGGGTGTAGGCGTCAAACACGCCCTTGGAAAGGGCCTTTTCGTCATCTGCGCCGGTCCGGACCTGCTCGCCCTTTTTGCCGATGATCACCGCCGTGCCCGTGTCCTGGCACATGGGAAAGACAAATTCTGCCGAAATCACGGCATTTTTCAGCATTTCCAGGGCCACGAACCGGTCATTGTCCGAGCTTTCCGGATCATCTAAAATATCTGCAAGCTGCTGCAAATGCCGGGTCCGGTAAAGATGGGCCACGTCTGTGAAAGCGGTTCTGGCAAGCTCGGAAAGGGCTTCGGCAGTCACCTTAAGCACGGGCAGGCCTTCAAATTCGGCCATGCCAACACCTTCATCACTGAGTTTTCGGTACTGCGTGTCATCGGCTCCCAGAGGAAACATGGGCTGATAATGAAACTCGGCCATCACAGACTCCTTTGCTTTAAGGGTTGCGCTGTTATTTGATTTCTTCCATGGCCCGGCCATAGGTTTTAAGGGCACAGAAGTCACCGCACATGGTGCAGACGTCCTTGTCGTGGTCCTCGCTTTGGGCCCGCATGGCCCGGGCTTTTTCCGGGTCAATGGCATGGGCGAAAACCGCCGCCCAGTCAAAGTTTCTTCGCGCTGCGGTCATTTCCCGGTCCCGGTCCCATGCGCCGGCCACGCCCTTTTCCAGGTCCCCGATATGAGCGGCGATTTTTGAGGCAATAACACCCTCGCGCACTTCATCCACACCGGGCAGGGTCAGATGCTCGGCCGGTGTCACGTAGCAGAGAAAATCCGCGCCTGCAGCAGCGGCAATGGCGCCGCCCACGGCCCCGGCAATATGGTCGTGGCCGGCGGCGATATCTGTGGGCAGCGGTCCGAGCACGTAATAAGGGGCCTGTCCGCACAACTGCTGCTGCAGCTTCATGTCCATGGCAATCCTGGATAAAGGCACATGCCCCGGCCCTTCAATCATCACCTGAACCCCGGCCTCCCGGGCCTGTTGGGCCAGTTGTCCAAGTACCACCAGCTCGCTGATCTGGGCCCGGTCCTGGGCGTCAAAAATGCTGCCCGGCCGCAGGCCGTCGCCCAACGACAGGGTCACGTCATGGGCCCGGGTGATCTCCAGCAGGCGGTCATATTGGCAATATAACGGATTTTGCGCGTTGTGGCGAGCCATCCATTCCGCCAGCAGGCTGCCGCCCCTGGAAACCATGCCCAGATGCCGGCCGCATTGTTTGAGCACCTTTAGCGTCTCTGTGGTAATGCCGCAGTGAACGGTGATAAAATCCACCCCTGCCCTGCACTGGAGCTCAATTTCATCAAAAATATCATCAGAAGTCAAATCAATGCAGGTCCGTCCTGCTGTCAGCATCCGGCTGACTGCCTTGTAAACCGGTACAGTGCCCACCATTACCGGGCTTTTGTCCAGTATGGACCGCAGTGTCGCGTCCAGGTCCCCGCCGGTGGAGAGATCCATGACCGCATCAGCGCCCGCAGCCACGGCTGCATCGAGCTTGGCCAGTTCCTGGGCGAGGTCGTAGCGGCTCGGGGATGTGCCGATATTGGCGTTGACCTTGGTGCAAAGCCCTTTTCCGATTGCCCGGGGGACAAATTGCCGGGCGAGGTTTTTGGGTATCACCACGCGGCCTGAAGCGATTTTATCGCGCAGTTGCTCCGGGGAGATTTGTTCATATTCCGACACCTGGCGCATTTCATCGGTGATGCGCCCGGCCCTGGCCGATTCCAGCTGTGTCATGGGATTTTCCTGTTTTTGATTTAAAGTTGATGAGCCTGTAAAAAAGTCTTTTTACAGGCAGTGTTAAGTTTTAAGTGATTAAGTGTTAAGTAAAATCAATAAATTATTTCTTTAAAAGCTTTTTGCGAAACCGTCAAAGTTCATGCGTCTGAATTTTCAATGATATTTGCGGCCAATCAGACCTTGTCGGCCAGTTCCCGGGCCACCTTGCGGCCGGAAAGCAGCATGCCGCCGAAAATCGGTCCCATTCGGGGACCGCCGGCTGTCGCATTGGCGGCCATGCCGGCAACGTAAAGTCCGGGAAAGATTTCTTTTGTGTTTTCCGTGGTATCGCTTTCAGCCCGGTCCGCCCACATGGCCTTCTGACCGATGATGCCGCCGGTGGATGTATTGAGCCGGCCCGGATTTTTTTTGTCCACCATTTGCACCACATCGGTGTCATGGCCGGTGGCGTCAATCACGTAGCTTGCGCGTACCGTGAGCGGATCCACGTGCAGGCCGGCCATTTCCACCGGCGACCAGTTGATCACCAGCCCTTCGACCCGGTCGGGCCGCATCATCACGTCTTCGACGCTGATGCAGTTAAATATGGTCAGCCCGGCGCGCACGGCTTCTGCGGTCAGCGAGGCGACTGTCTCGACTCCGTCTGCGGTGTAGTAGTCGTCCTGGTACTGCCGGTAACGGATGCCAAAGGCATCCAGGATGGCAAGGGCTTCAGCCTGGACCACGATTTCGTTAAACAGCATGCCGCCTCCCCACATGCCGCCGCCAATGCTGAGTTTGCGTTCAAACAACACCACCTTTTTGCCGGCCTTTGCCAGAAAATAACCTGCCACCAGGCCGGAGGGGCCGGCGCCCACAATGGCCACGTCTGTTTCCAGGTTGTCTGTGAGCTTTTGGTGATACCGTTCGATGATGGCCCGGGAAATCAGAATTTCGTCAAGTGCCATGATTGTCATCTCCTTGGTTTTGCGTTGAAAAACAAAAAAGCCGTTTTCCCGGCCGGAAAAACGGCTTTAACTTCCATTTGCGATCAGATGTCACGGATGGATGTGTTTGCGGCGTTTTCCCTGCGCAGGCATTACCCTGATCAGGTTTAAAGGGTTATCCGTGGAACTGCGGATTCTCAGCCGGATGTCGGCACCCCCAACGGCGGTTTCGGATTGTATTCAATAAAATAAAAGTCCGTTGCGCCTGGTGTCAAGAAAAACTTCAAAAAAGTTTTCAAAAAGGCGCAGGTGCTGTTTTTTCAAGATGTGTACATGGGTGGGTCAGGGCGTTTTTGTGATTTCAAACATGCGGCTGCATGTCTCCTGACAGGCTGCGGAAAACCGGGGGCCACGTCCGTTTACGGGTTCGGCCACCACGCTCAGGGCTTTTTCGGCGGTGTTGTTGGTTTGGCTGATATGGGCCAGGACCACATGTTTGAGGCGGTCGTGGATGACTTCCATGAGCAGATCCCGGGCGGCTTCATTGGAGAGATGACCGGTACGGCCCTTGACCCGCTGTTTGGTGGGCCAGGGATAGGGGCCTTGTTCGAGCATGGGCACATCATGGTTGGCTTCGAGCACCAGCAGGTTACAGCCTTGGAGATGGTGGCGCACCATGGCCGTGGCCATGCCCAGATCCGTGGCAATTCCGATTTTGCCGGCATTGTTTTCCACTGTAAAGCCAGCGGGCTCGGCTGCATCGTGGGAAACGGAAAAGGGGCGGAAAACAAGATCGTTTATGACAAACCGGGTGCCGCAGGAAAACGGGCAAAACGCGTCAATGCGGCCAAGATTTCGGGCTGCGGCCTTTCTGGTGCCGTCATTGATGTAAACCGGCAGGTTGTAGCGCCGGGCCAGCACACCCACGCCGGTTACATGATCGTTGTGCTCATGGGAAACCACCAGGGCGTCGAGGTTTCGGGGACAGATGCCCTGCTGCTGCATCCGGCGCTCGATCTGCACCCCGGAAAGGCCGGCGTCAATTAATACAGCGGTTTGGTCTGATGCCACATAAATGGCATTGCCCTTGCTGCCGCTGGCAAGCATGCAGATGCAGAGTCGGGCGGTGAGATCCGGCGATGACACGCACGACCGGGAAACAGATGCGCCAAAAGGGGGTTGCTGTTTCATATGCCGGTATGCCCGAATCCCCCGGAACTGCGCTCCGAATCCGGCAGGCGTTCCACAAGTTCAACCTGCACACGGCTCACCGGGCTGATGACCATCTGGGCGATTCTGTCGCCACGATTGATCACAAAGCCGGATCGGCCGTGATTGATCACGGCCACCTGGATCTCCCCCCGATAGTCGGCATCAATGGTGCCCGGAGAATTGATCAGTCCGATGCCGTGCTTAACGGCAAGACCGGATCTGGGACGGATCTGGGCCTCGTGATCTGCGGGCAGGCATACGGCAAAACCCGTGGGTATCAGCCGGATTTCTCCGGGCTCGATGGCCACGGGTTCATTTATCGCCGCGCACAAATCCATACCCGCAGAGCCGGCAGTCATGTATTCGGGCGCGGCAATGTCTGCATCCGATTCCGGCCGTATCCGCCGGCACTGGATCACGGGTTTGTTTGACATATGAGAAAAGGCCGTTTATTTGTCGTTTTTCCTGGGCGGCCTGCGGGAACGGTTGTCTTTGTCCTTGCCGCCGCGGTTGTCTTTAGGCGGCCGGGATTCGCCATCCTCCTTTGCCGGGGCTTCAAGCAGGGCCTTGTGGCTTAGGCGGATTTTGCCGTCCCGGATGTCAATGACCTTGACCTGCAGCTTATCGCCTTCCTTGACAATGTCGGTTACGCTTTTGACCCGGTAATGGGCCAGCTCGGAGATGTGTACCAGACCTTCGGTCTTGGCTTTGATCTGGACAAATGCCCCGAAATCCGTAACCCGGACAACAGTGCCTTCATATACCTGGCCGATCTCCGGCTCAGAGCCGATATCCCGGACCATTTCAGCGGCAGCCTCGCCTTCTTCCTTGGAGAATGCGGCGATTTTCACAAGTCCGCTGTCATTGATCTCGATCTGGGTGTTGGTGTCGTTCTGGAGCTGTCGGATGTGCTTGCCGCCGGGTCCGATCAATTCCCCGATGCGCTCCGGGCTTATCTGAACGGTGGTTACGTTGGGGGCATAGGGGGAAAGCTCTTCGCGCGGGGCGTTGAGTGTCTCCTCCATCCGGTCCAGGATGTGGAGACGACCGTTTTTGGCCTGCTCCAGGGCTGTTTCCAGGATGCTCCGGGACAGTTCCTTGATTTTGATGTCCATCTGCAGGGCGGTGATGCCCTTTCGGGTTCCGGCCACCTTGAAGTCCATGTCCCCGAACTGATCCTCGTCACCGAGAATGTCTGAGAGCACCACGGATTTTTCCCCGTCCGTGATCAGGCCCATGGCAATGCCGGATACCGGTGCGGTCACCGGGACCCCGCCGTCCATCAAAGCCAGGCTGGATGCGCAAACCGTGGCCATGGAAGATGATCCGTTGGATTCCAGGACTTCCGAAACCAGGCGGATGGTGTAGTCAAAGGTTTCCTTGGCCGGAATGACCTTTTCAATGGCCCGCTTGGCCAGCGCGCCGTGTCCGATGTCCCTTCGGCTGGGCCCGCCGGGGCGCTTGACCTCTCCCACGGAATAGGGCGGAAAGTTGTAATGCAGCAGGAACGGATAGGTTTCATCGCCCAGAAGCGTTTCCACCCGCTGTTCATCCTGGCCCGAGCCCAGGGTCAGGGCGGCCAGCACCTGGGTTTCGCCCCGGGTAAACAATGCGCTTCCGTGAACCCTGGGAAGAGGGGCGGTCTCGCAGGAAATCGGGCGCACCTGATCGGTTGCGCGGTTGTCAATGCGCTTGCCCTCCTTGAGAATCATCTCCCGGCAGATTTGTTTCTGCAGATCGCCAAGGATCTCAGATGCCTCTGATTTTCGCTCCTCGTATGCCTCGCCCAGCGCCTCGATGGCCTGTTTTTTGACACTGGAAAGGGCCTGGCGCCGTTCGAGCTTGTCAGCTATGGTCAGTGCCTGGCGGATATTGTCTGCAGCCAGCTGTTCCAGGCGCTCGGCCAGGCTTGCGTCTTTTTCCGGCAGGGCAAAGGGCCGTTTTTCTTTTGCCATGCTGTCGCGCAGTTTTTCCTGGATATCGATTAAGGGCTGCATTTCCTTGTGGGCAAAAAAGATGGCCTCGATCATTTCCGCCTCGGAAACAAAATCGCCGCCGCCTTCCACCATGATGATGCCGTTTCTGGAGCCGGCCACGATGAGGTTGATATCCGACTGCTCCCACTGGTCAATGGCCGGGTTGATCACGTAGCTGCCTTCAATCCGTCCCACCCGCACACAGGCAATGGGGCCGTCAAACGGGATGTCAGACAGCTCCAGTGCGGCCGAGGCGCCGATCATGGCCAGAACATCGGGTTCGTTCTGCTTGTCCATGGAAAGCACCGTGGCAATGACCTGGGTTTCGTAGTTGTAGCCCTTGGGGAACAACGGACGGATGGGCCGGTCAATGAGCCGGGAGGTAAGGGTTTCTTTTTCACTGGGCCGGCCGATTTCCCTGCGGAAGTAATTGCCCGGGATTCGGCCTGCGGCATAGATTTTTTCCTGATATTCCACGGTAAGCGGTAAAAAGGAGACATCCGGTCTGGGGTCGGCACTGGATACGGCCGTTACCAGCACCATGGTTTCCCCGTACTGGACCAGGACCGAGCCCGAGGCCTGCTTGGCCAGTTTGCCGGCCTGGATGCTAAGCGTCTCCCCGCCGATCTGGGTTTTAAATGATATTTCCATATTCAACTCCTGAGTCTCTCAAAAATAGTGTAAATTTTTTTTATTCTATACGGTCAAAAGCGGCTGCGCCGCAAAGGCCGGGGTTTTACAATATTGAGGACCCTGTTTAAGTGATTTGCCGGCATTTCCGGCATTGGCGCGCCAAAAGGGCGCGCGCGAAATTGGTTTTATTAATTTTGATGGCGCCGTAAAAAGTCCAATATCTGCGTTACGCGCAATTTCTCAGAATTTCACGTACGGATAAGTACGCTGCATTCTTCGAAATTGCGCAAGCATTGATCTTGAACTTTTTTCGGCACCATCTAAAGTCAGACTTTTTACGGTGCCATCAATTTTAAGTATTTTCGGGCCAAACCCGCAGACCGCCAAAAAAATTTTAATTTCTATAAAAAATAGACAAATAAAAATTTTAAAATTTAGAACGCTCTGTGTAGGCTATTTCCGGATGCCAAGCTGTTTGATCAAATCGCGATAGCGGTTGATGTCCTGGTTTTTCAGGTAGTTTAACAGACGTCTGCGGCGCCCCACCATCACCAGCAGTCCGCGGCGGGAATGATGGTCCTTTTTATGGGTTTTCAGGTGCTCGGTGAGATTGGTGATCCGCTCTGTCAAAAGGGCGATCTGGACTTCCGGTGAGCCGGTGTCAACCTCGTGGCGCTTGAACCGTTCTATGGTGTTTTGCTTGTTTTCCACGGCGATATTCAATTTGGCCTCCTTAAAGATCTTTTCTCTTTTTAGTCTCTATATCACAGGTATCAGGTGTAATGAAAGACACAACAATATGAATAGTCAATTTTGTCCGGGCTTTTGCCTGTTTTTTTTTCAATAACCGCAACCAGGCGCTTTTCCGTATCCAGAATCCGGATCCGGCCGTCTGCTTCGGTTGCCGGTTCCGGTTCCAGGTCGTTTGCGGCAATGGGCCGGCCATGCCGGATTTTTTCCAAAAGCCATGTGTCTGCCGTATATGCCGGCATGCCTGCGATGGCCCCGGCCATGGAAATGATCCATGGCTGCAGATCAGCAGGGGTCTGCACCTTTTCCAGATTCTCCAGCGCCGCCGCCTCAGCAATGCCAAACCCGCAGCTTTCGGTTCTCATCAGCCGGCTCAGATGCCCCCCGCAGCCCAGGGCATGGCCGATGTCCGCACAAAGGCTGCGGATATAGGTTCCGGCGCTGCACGTTACGTCAAAACAAATATCCGGCAGGTCAATGCCCGTGACCCGAATGCTTTCGATGTGCACTGTTCGTGCGGGTTTCTCCACCGGGGTGCCGTTTCTGGCGTACCGGTAAAGCGGCACGCCATTGTGTTTTAGCGCCGAAAATACCGGCGGAACCTGCTGGATGTCTCCGGCAAAACTTTCCACTGCCTGACAGATCCGGTGCTCGCTCAGATCTTTGACCGGGCGGCGGGCTGTGATTTCACCGGTGCAGTCCAGGGTGTCGGTTTCCGTGCCCAGGCTCAGCACGGCCCGGTATTTTTTGGCCCCGTGAAGGAAAAATCGGGACAGGCGCGTGGCGCGGTTTACCGGGCAAATCAGCACCCCGGTGGCAAAGGGATCGAGCGTGCCGGTGTGTCCGGTCTTTTTGACCCCGGGCAGCCGCTTGATCCGGCTGACCACGGCTGCAGATGTCATGTTCGCCGGCTTGTTGACCACAAGAATGCCGTCAGGCCGTTCCGCGTCCCGGGTTACTGTCTGCTGCCCACTGTTTTCCGGCTCCTGTGTCCGGCCGTGCATGTTTATCATAAATGGCCGGCCATGGAGTAAAGCTCATTTTTTAAATCCAAAAGGGAGCTGTGAATGTCAAATCCGGCCGCGCTGCGGTGGCCGCCGCCGCCGAAAACCGCAGCGAGATTGGCCACATCCACTGATCCGTCAGACCGCAGGCTTACGTGAAAGACGCTGTTTCTTTGCCGTTGCATCTGACGACTGCTTGCGCGTTCATAAAGCAGGGCCGCAACCTTGACGTTTTCGATGCGCCGGGCATAGTTGATCAGGCCGTTGACATCCGTGATTGAAGTTCCCGTAGCATGAAGCATGTTCTGGGTCAATGTCATAATCGAAAGCCTGCCGTTTTCCGAGACCTCGATGGTGTCATAGAGCATGTTGAGCAGCTTGATCCGCTTCAGGGAAGTTGTTTCATATACGTGATGCGCCACCTTGTGGGGATCAGCCCCCTGGCAGACCATTTCATGACAGATTTTAAAGGCCTCCGGCGTGGTGTTGGAAAACCGGAAGGAGCCTGTATCCGCCATGATTCCCGTATAAATGGCATAGGCCATGGCGCAGGTGATGGGCATTTCCATCGCCCGCAGCAGCCGGTGTAGAATCTCCGTGGTGGCCGCGGCCCTGGGCTCGATGAGCTGGTAATTGCCAAACCGGGTATTGGTTGCGTGATGATCGATATTGATGACCTTTGGAATCCGGCTGATGGCTTCGGCGGCTTTGCCCACGCGCTGCAGATCCGAGCAATCAAGGATCACGGCCGTGTCATAGGCCTTTATATCGCCGGGCTCGTTTTTGATCCGGTGAATCGACGGCAGAAAATGATAGACCGCAGGCAGCACACTTTCATTGTACAATTGTACTTTTTTCTTCAGCCCTTCTTCCAGCGCCAGGCCCAGGGCCAGCAGCGAGCCGATGGCATCGCCGTCCGGGTGGATATGGGTCGCCAGCAGTACGCGTCTACTCTTCTTTAGTTGTTGGATGATCTGGTTCATGTTCATTGTGCAACCGCTTGAGCACGCTGTCGATATGCATCCCGTAGTCAATGGATTCGTCGTAGAAAAATTCTAAATCCGGCATATACCGAAGTTCCAGTTCCCGGGCGAGACTGCTTTTGATAAAGCCGTGGGCTTTTCGGAAACCCGCGGCTGCATCCTCCCGGGAGGAAAAATGCCCGGAAGTGACAAAATAGATCCGGGCCAGTTTTAAATCCCCGGTCATTTTCACACCGGTAATGGAAACCGCGGCCAGCCGGGGATCTTTGATTGATTTGAGCAGTATTTCAGAAAGGGCCTGCTGGATCAGACCGCTGACCCTTTCGGCACGGCCGTAGGGTTTCATATGTTGTGAATCTCCGTTTCCATGTCCGTAACTTCGGCCAGTTCCAGGCGGCAGATGAATTCATAGAGCTTGTCCATCTGCGAATTGATCGTCCGCCGGTCATTTCCCACCAGGGCAAAGCCGATTTTGGCGCGCTGGTGCATATTATTGAAGTCGACTTCGGCAATGGCGGCGTTAAAGTTGTTTCTGCTCCGGGCGATAATCGACTTGATGATTTTGCGTTTTTCCTTTAATCCATGGCACTCGTGCAGCCGGAAGGTCAGGGTGCCGAACCCGATTACCATAAGTCTTTTAGTCAATCACGGGTTTGATTTCTTCAAGCCAGTAGCACTCAATGATGTCACCGATTTTGATATCATTGAATTTCTCAATGCCCATACCGCATTCGTAATTGTGGGTCACTTCCCTGACATCGTCTTTGTACCGTTTCAATGAAGCCAGCTTGCCTTCATGGATGACAATGCCGTCTCGCACCAGTCGGATGGGCTGGCCTCTCTGGATCTTGCCTTCAAGCACCATGCAGCCGGCAACCGATCCCGTGCCGGGCACGTGGAATACCTGCCGCACCTCGGCGCGGCCAAGCACGCGGTCTTCAAACCGGGAGTCCATCATGCCCACCATGGCATCCTTGATGTCCTTGATGGCATTGTAGATCACATTGTAATACTTGATATCCACATTTTCATCCTCGGCCAGATGCGACACCTTTGCCGAGGGCCGGACATTGAATCCCAGGATAATGGCATTGGACACGGCCGCCAGGGACACGTCGGATTCGTGAATGGTGCCGGCGGCCGAATGCACCACATTGACCTTGACTTCGTCTGTGGACAGCTTGGTCAAAGAATCCCTCAGCGCCTCAATGGAGCCCTGAACATCGGCCTTGATGATCAGGTTTAAGTCCTTGACCTCTCCTTCCTGCATTTTTTCATACAGGCTTTCCAGGCTCATGCGCGTGGTTTTGGACAGGTCCTTGGAGCGCTGTTTTTCCATTCTGTGCTCACTGACCTGTTTGGCGTCCTTTTCGTCAGCCACGGCCATAAGCTCATCACCGGCCATGGGAACCCCGGACAGGCCGATGATTTCAACCGGGTAGGACGGCCCGGCCTCTTTGACGGCTTTGCCCATGTCGTCGAACATGGCCCGGATCTTTCCGTAGTAGATCCCGGAAACCACGGGTTCGCCGGTATGCAGGGTGCCTTCGCTGATCAGCACTGTGGCCACAGGACCCCGGCCGGTTTCAAGTTTGGACTCCACAATAAAGCCACGGGCCAGCTTGCTGGGATTGGCTTTGAGTTCCAGGACCTCGGATTGGAGCAGCACCATCTCCAGCAATTCGTCAAGGCCGGTTTCCTGCTTGGCCGATACCGGAACGCAGATGGTATCTCCGCCCCATTCCTCGGGAACCAGGTCTTTTTCAGCAAGCTCCCGTTTGATTTTGTCCAGATCCGCGCCGGGCTTGTCAATTTTGTTGATGGCGACAATAATGGGCACGCCCGCGGCCTTGGAGTGGTCAATGGCCTCGATGGTCTGGGGCATGACCCCGTCGTCTGCGGCCACCACCAGAATCACCAGGTCGGTCACCTTTGCCCCGCGGGCCCGCATGGCAGTAAATGCCTCATGGCCGGGGGTGTCGAGAAAGATAATGTCGCCGTTTTCATACGGCACCCGATAAGCTCCGATGTGCTGGGTGATGCCCCCGGCTTCCTTTTCAGTGATCTTGGAATGGCGGATCACGTCTAGCAGCGAGGTCTTTCCGTGGTCCACGTGGCCCATGATGGTCACCACCGGCGGCCGCGGCCGGAGTTGCTCCGGGGCGTCTTCTTCGCTTTGAAAAATGGTTTCTTCTTCAAATGCCGCCTTTTCCACTTCGAACTGATATTCCGAGGCCAGCAGCTCTGCGGTTTCATAATCGATGCTCTGGTTTAGGGTCACCATCATGCCCATTTCCATGAGACGCTTGATCAGCTCGTTTCCCTTAACCCCCATGCGCTTGGCCAGATCCGAGAGCACCACGGTGTCATCGATTTTGATGCGCCGCTTGATGGCCTTGGGCGTGGTGATCTGGGGCCGCTGGTCAGATGCCGGCCGGGCCGCCTTGCCCTTTTTTTTGCCTTTTCGGCCCCGTCCGAAGCGCTGGTCATATAAGGCGTCGCCTTCCACAACTTCCTTGCGCTTGAACCCGGCTTTTTTCCTCGCGGTTTTCTTTGCCTTATCCACCTCCTCGGCGGTCTCGGCAGCAGCCTTTTTCTTTTTGGAACGGCGCTTTTCCTCTTCAGTTCCGGGCGAGGCCGGAGCCGCCGGGGTCTTGTCTTTGGCCTTGGTTTCAGGCGCCGGAGCGATTTCTTCCGGTGCGGGTGGGGCGGTTTCAGCCTCGGGTTCGGGCAGCCGGATGATTTTGGCAGGCTCGCCCTTTTTGGATTTCTTTTTGGGCTTTTTGATCCTTGCGGTTTTTTTGGCTTCTGTCTCACCCGGTTCTCCGGGTTCTCCGGGTTCCGACGATTCCGCCGGAGCTTGAGCCGGCTGGTTTTCCGCAGGCGTTTCCGTGTCAGCCGCCGGCTCTTGTACTTGTTGTGCTTTGCCGGGCGCGGAGGTTTCTTCAAACGACTCGGCAACGGACTCTTGTTTTTCTTTGGGAACTTCTTCGGGTTCGTCTGCGGCGGCCGATGCGGCCGGGGCTTCAGCCTCGGGTTCTTCGGGCAGGGCCTGAGCCGTTGGTTCGGGTTCTTCTTCGGGCGTCTCTTTGGTTGTGCTTTCAGGTTCCGGGGCAACAGGCTCCCCGGTTTCCGGCGGCCTGGCTTCGGGCTCTTCGGAAACCCGGGGGGAAGCGGTCTCCGGTTCTGTTTCCGCCGCTGGTGCTGCCTCTGTGTCCGCCTCGGCTTCCCCGGGGGATGGTGGGGGCTGGGTCTCGGCTTCCTCGGTTTTTGCAGCAGTTGTTTCTTCGGGTTCACCGGTTTCCGGAGGTGTCGGGGCGGTTTCTCCGGCAGCTGTTTCTTCTGCCTGCCCGGCGCTCGGCTGTTCTAAATCCCCTTCTGCTTGGGTCTCGGTTTGCCGGGGCGCAGCTTTCCTGCGTCTGCGGATGACATTGGGCCTCACCCGCGTATCCTCCACGGCAACTTCCTTTTTCCGGCCGAAAATTGCGGTTTTTATCTGCTCAACAGTGTCGTCTTCCAGAGAACTGAGGTGACTGGACACCTCGATGTTGTTTTCCTGCATCTTGTCGAGCAGTTCCTTGTTGCCCATGTTTAGCTCTCTGGCAAGCTCA
Organism: Desulfosalsimonas sp.; assembly: GCF_055149105.1. NCBI lineage: Bacteria > Pseudomonadati > Thermodesulfobacteriota > Desulfobacteria > Desulfobacterales > Desulfosalsimonadaceae > Desulfosalsimonas > Desulfosalsimonas sp. Next base: position 79,040 of record NZ_JBSRLA010000001.1, read on the forward strand.
AATACTCTGCGTTTTGCCATCCATCCCCCTTGATTGTCCAGGGCGCCGCGTCAAACACTTTCGGCTGCCTTTATATTTCCTGATTTTGCGTGTCTTTATCATCATCTCCGGCGCTGTTGTCCAAAGACCCATCGTCTGCATCATCTTCGGGTTCTGCCATGGTCTGCTGGTTTGCGGCGGCTTCAACCAGGTCCCTGGCCTCAGGCTCAGACAGGTTGAACTCCTGGGCCAGTTCTTCGGGCAAAGCCTTGCTGACGTCTTCGGTGGAAAAATATCCTTTTTCAAACAGCAGATTGGCAAGGGGTTCGGTCATGCCGGGCAAATCCATCAAGGAAGCAAATCCAAGTTGTAACCGTTCATTGTATCGTTTTTCGCTGATCACATCAAGATGCCATCCGGATAATTTGGATGCCAGCCGCACATTCTGGCCCTGTTTGCCGATGGCAATGGACAGGGAGTCGTCCGGGACCACCACTTCCATTACGTGGTTGACCTCATCGATGATAACCCGCGAGATTTCGGCCGGAGCCAGGGCGTTGCATACGAACTTGGCCGGATCGATATGCCAGGGAATGATATCGATTTTTTCACCCTTTAGTTCCTGGACCACGCTCTGGACCCGGCTGCCCTTGATTCCGACGCAGGCGCCCACCGGATCAATATCCGGATCATTGGACCGCACGGCGATTTTTCCCCGGCTGCCGGCTTCCCGGGCCGCGCCGATGACGCTGACCATGCCTTCACTGATTTCCGGCACCTCGGTTTTAAACAGGTTGATGAGAAACTCCGGATGGGTCCTGGACAACACAATCTGGGGGCCCCGGCTTTCATCGTGGACTTTCAGGATATAAGCCCGGATTCGGTCGCCCCGCCGGTAAGTCTCGTTGGGGATCTGTTCACGCTTGGGCAAGACCGCTTCTGCCTGTCCGAGGTTGACAATGATTTCATTGCGGCTGACGCGCTGGACAATGCCGTTGACGATTTCCCCCTTGCGGCCGATGAAATTCTGATAGACCACGCTTCGTTCAGCCGCCTTGAGTTTCTGGATGATGACCTGCTTGGCAGACTGGGCCGCGATCCGGCCGAATGTGGTGGTATCCATCTTGGTGCCGAGGCTGTCGCCCATTTCGCATTCAGGGTCCAGTTTTCGTCCCTCCTCCAGGCTGATTTCAAAATCCGGGTCTGTGATGGTTTCCACGACGTTTTTAAACTGGAAGACTTCCAGTTCTCCGGATTCTTCATTATACTGGATTTCAATATCAATTTTATTGCCGAACTTTTTTTTGACCGCGGAGCGCAGGGCTTCCTCAAGTGTTTTGACCAGGACGTAAAAATCAATACCCTTGTCCCGGCTTACCTGCTCAATAACGCGTTTCATATCTGTGATCAGCATTTGTCGTCTCCGTGATAATTCGTCAGCCTGGCTTTGGTGATCTCTTGGTACGGTATTTCAATGGTTTCGCAATCCAGTGTCAGCCGGACAGCGTCATCGGCTGTACCGGCAAGAATACCCTTGAAGTTTTTTTGTCCCCCCAGGGCCTGCCGTGTACGAATCCGGGCCATTTCCCCGATAAAACGAGCAAAGTCGGCCTGTTTTGACAACGGCCGCTGGGGCCCGGGGGAGGAAACCTCCAGAGTATAGGAGACATCCGTATCCAGTTTGATATCCAGAAGATCTCCGAGCTGCCTGGACACCCGGCTGCATTCCTCTACCCCGACGCCGCCGGGTTTTTCAATAAACAGCCGCAAGACCCAGCCTGTGGGTTCGCGCTGATATTCCACATGGATTAACTCCAGGCCTTCGGCCGCGCAAAGCGGATCGCCCAGTTCCCAGGCCAGTTCAGCCACCTGCCGGCTGGATACGGCGCTGTTTTTTTCCGGCTTTGGTTGTGAATGCGTCTTTTTTTTCGTTTTCATTGCTTCTTTTCAATAGAAATAAAAAACGGGCATTTTGCCCGTTTTGATCAACTCCTCCAACCTTTGGCGCTTCATCTTTCCGGAAAAATGTTCCGGAAGTTTTCCCCCGGCTGATCGCCACGGAAAAGATGGAGCGGGCAACGAGATTCGAACTCGCGACACCAAGCTTGGGAAGCTTGTACTCTACCAGCTGAGCTATGCCCGCTCGAAAATATACCTGGCAACAGTAAGCAATAAAATAAAAATTGTCAATATGAAAAATCAATCAAAAGCAGGTACAACCGTCGGAGAATTGGTGAAAAACGGTTTTGGCTCCAAAACCGGCAGGGTTTTGGGTCCGGCCGGAAAACAAAGGGCGGGGAAGGAGGGATTTATTCGTCAAGCATGTTCCGGATGGCGCGGAGTTCTGCCCGAATTTGTTCTATCAGCGGGTCCCGTGCATTCCGGGATCCATGTGAACCCCGCTTCTTGAGGTGCTTTCGGGCCCCTTCGATGGTGAATTTTTTTTCATACAACAGATGCTTGATCTCCAGGATGGCCTCAATATCGGTTCTGCGGTAAAGCCGCTGGCCGGATTCACTGCGCCTGGGCCGGATGACTGAAAATTCCGACTCCCAGAACCGCAGCACGTATGCCGCCAGACCCGTGATCTCGGTAACCTCCTTGATCCGGTAATAGAGCTTGTCGGGTATATGGGCCTGGGAAGCCACGAAAAAACCCTCCGCAACCGGTTAGGGGGTTGTTAGCGGGTTCGCACCGGTTTACGCCGGAAGCGCTGCATTAAAGGCTGTCAGCAGGCTTTGGGTGATGTTCCGGTGCAGTTCATTGACCTGAGCGTCTTCAAGCGTCCGGGTCGTTGAGCGGTATACAAGCCGCACGGACAGGCTTTTATGCCCCTCGGCAATGGGCGGTCCGGAGTAGACGTCAAACAAAAATACGTCTTCAAGCCATTGGGTTTCCGCCTTTCGAAGATGATCAAGAATTTGTCGGCCTTCCACGCTCTGGTCAACAATGAGCGTAATATCCCGGGTCACGGCCGGAAATTTCGGAACCGGAACAAAATGGGCGGTTTCGGGAACAAACGGCACCAGGGCTTCCATGTGAAGTTCAAGGGCAAAGACCGGCTGGTGAATATCGAATTTTTCCAGAACAGCGGGCCGGATTTCCCCGATGATGCCAAGGAAAGTGTTTTTGCAGCGGATCTGGGCGGTTTGCCCAGGCTGGGTATAGCTGCAGGCCGATGCGGGCAGTGCTGAAAAATCCCCGTCAGTTATGCCCAGGCCGGCCAGCAGACCCTCGGCCACGCCCTTTAGATCATAGAAATCGGTTTCAATCGGTTTGGCATGCCAGGTCAGGGGTTTTTGCAATCCCGTCCACAGGGCGGCCAGCATTTCAATTTCCCGGGGAAGGGCGCCGGGCTGTGTGTGATAAAAAGCCTTGCCCTGTTCAAAGAGTTTCAGTGTTTTTTCCTGGCGGAAGATGTTTTTCTGCACGGTTTCCAGCAGAGCCGGGAGCAGGCTGGTGCGCATCACGGACTGATCTTCGGTCAAGGGATTTAAAACAGCCTCAGTCCGGCGTCTGGGATCGTCTTCGGGCAGCATCATCTGATCTGCCGCGCGATGACTGATAAAACTGTAGTGAATGGTTTCATGAAACCCGAACCCCTCCATGCGGTCGCGTATTTGTTCACGGACGCTCAGGGGTTTTTCGGGCGCCTCGGCCTGGGCGGTGATTCCGGGAAATGTGGTGGCAATGCGGTTGTAGCCCCAGAGCCGCGCGACTTCCTCCATGAGGTCTTCGGGCCGGAGTACATCCACCCGATAGGAAGGCGCTGTGACAGCAAGCTGGTCCGCATCCACGGTCTGAATTTCAAAAGCCGCGCTTTGAAGCAGGTCCGTGATCTCAGACTGGTTGAGCCCGGTTCCCAGATGCTGGTTTGTCCGCCGGGTGCTCAGCCGGATGGGGGATTTGGCCGGCGGCCGGGGGTGTTTATCTATATGAGAGCCGATGAGCTGGCCTTCGCCGAGCTCGGCCATGAGCGCTGCGGCGCGCTGCATGGCGTACACGGTGCCGCCAGGGTCCACGCCCCGCTCAAACCGGTATGAGGCATCTGTTGAAATGCCGAGCCGCTTGGCAGTTTTGCGGATGGAAATCGGGTCAAAACAGGCGCTTTCAATGAGAACCCGGCTTGTGGTCTCCAGGATTTCTGAGTTTTCACCCCCCATGACCCCGGCAATGGCCACGGGTTTTTTCCCGTCGCAGATCAGCAGAGTATCGGCGTCAAGTTGGCGGGATTTGCCGTCGAGGGTGGAAAACTCGGTTTCTTTGTCAGGGGTGCGCACCACGATGCGGTTTTCTTCGAGCCTGTCAAAATCAAAGCCATGCAGGGGTTGGCCGGTTTCCATCATTACATAGTTGGTGATATCCACAATATTGTTGATGGGCTTTAAATCCACGGCCCGCAGCCTGCGCCGGAGCCATTGCGGGGAAGGCCCCACCTTGATATGGGCTATCAGCCGGGCCGCGTATCTGGGGCAGAGCTCGGGGTTTTCGATGGTCACGGAACTTTGTTGGGCAATATCGCCGGATTCCGGCAAAGGCGGGATTTCCGGCAGATGCAGTTTTTTTCCGAGCAGGGCGGCAATTTCACGGGCAACACCGATGTGGCTGAGACAATCGGGTCGGTTGGGCGTCAGTCCAATCTCAAAAACCGTATCTTCCAGGCCAAGAGCCCGGGCAACGGGCGTGCCGGCAGCATGTTCCGTCCCAAGGTCCATCAGCCCGGAGGCATCTTCGCCCAGGCCCAGTTCGGTTTCGCTGCACAGCATCCCCTCGGAGGCCTGGCCACGGATGCGGGTTTTTTTGATTTCCATTCCCGAAGCCAGGACTGTTCCCGCCGGGGCGCAGGGCACATACATTCCGGCGGCGGCATTGGGGGCCCCGCAGACGATTTCCAGGGTTTGTGATCCCGCGTCCACCCGGCAGCAGGAAAGCCGGTCTGCATCCGGATGCGGCCGGACTTCGAGAATTTTTCCCGCCACCACACCGTCGAGATGGGAATGGGGCCGGACAACAGCCTCCACTTCCAGGCCCGCCATGGTCAGCCGGTCTGCAAGGGCGTTTTCGCTGATATCAATATCTACATATTGCTGTAACCACTCCAGGCTGACCTTCATTTCAAAACTGCCTCAAAAAACGGATATCGTTTTCAAAAAACATGCGGATGTCGTTGATGCCATACTTGAGCATGGCAATGCGCTCCACGCCCATGCCGAACGCAAATCCTGAATACCGGTTGGTATCATAGCCTACATTTTCAAACACGGCCGGATGCACCATCCCGCAGCCCAGCACTTCGAGCCAGCCGGTATTGGAGCAGACCTTGCAGCCCGTGCCCCGGCAGATTACGCACTGGATGTCGACCTCGGCGCTGGGTTCGGTAAACGGAAAAAAACTGGGCCGGAAGCGCACCCGGATATCCGGATCAAAAATCTGGTGGACAAATGCGGTTAAAATACCTTTCAGATCCCCGAAACAGACCTGCTCATCCACCAAAAGCCCTTCCACCTGGTGAAACATGGGCGTGTGGGTCAGATCCGAGTCGCAGCGGTATACCTTGCCCGGGGCAATAATGCGCACCGGCGGCTGGTGGGCTTCCATATACCGGACCTGGATGGGGGAGGTATGGGTGCGCAAAACCACATTGTCGGAAACGTAAAAGGTGTCCTGCATGTCCCGGGCCGGATGATTCGGCGGAATATTGAGCGCTTCAAAATTGTAGTAATCGGCTTCCACTTCCGGGCCTTCGGCGATGCCGAATCCCATGCGCTCAAAAATTCGTGCAATGGTCCGGGTTATCCGGGTGATCGGGTGCAGGCTGCCAACGGGCGCGGGCCGGCCGGGAAGCGATACGTCAATGGCCGCCCGGTCCTCTTCCCCGGATGCGGCCAGTTTTTCAAGCGCATCGGAAAAAGCGGCTTCCAGTTCCTTTTTGACTTCATTGGCTCTTTTTCCGGCAGCGGGCCGCTGCTCTGCAGGCAGACTGGAAATATTGCGCAAAAAAGCGGTTACCCGCCCTTTACGGCCCAGGTAGGCAACCGACAGGGCCTGGACTGCATCGGCGTCTTTGGCGGCCTGAAGTTCAGACAGGGCTTGTTCTCGGATCTCTTCTATGGAGGCGTTCACGCTGGGTCACCCGCGGTTTTTTCCGTCAGATCGCATGGTTAAAGCTGGGCTGAAGCGGTCTGCGCAAGTTGGGAGAACGCATAGGGATCGGATACGGCCAGTTCAGCCAGGACTTTGCGGTCCAGTTCAATATCCGCGCGTTTGAGCCCGTTGATGAATTTGCTGTATGACAGATTGTTCATGCGCGCGCCTGCATTGATCCGAACAATCCAAAGGCGCCGGAAATCCCGCTTGCGGACCTTGCGGTCCCTATACGCGTAGACCAGCGCCTTGTCCACGGCATCGGCCGCGGTGCGGTACAGCTTGCTTCTGCCGCCCTGGTATCCCTTGGCCAGCTTCAGCACTTTTTTACGGCGTTGTCTTGCCTTATATCCTCTTTTGACTCGCATGGTGAAACTCCTTTGCCTGCACCTTGTTTATCTGTACGGTAGCATCCGCTTGACGGCCTTGAGATTGGTTGTGTCCATAACCTGCTGTTTTCTGAGCGCTCTTTTGCGTTTCCGGGTTTTCTTTGTCAGGATATGGCTGGCATGGGATTTGGAAAACATGTATTTGCCCGTGCCGGTGCGTCTAAAGCGTTTGGCTGCCGCGCGGTTGGTTTTGATTTTCGGCATAATGGCTCTCCCTTAAAAACAACATCGATTTTAAACAAAAATTTCCATTACAGCAGAAATGATCCCGCAACAATGAATAAATTTTAAAAACAATAAAATATGCAATATCTTTGGAGCACAGTCAATAAAAAAATATAAAGCGCGGGAAACACGTTTCCCCGCGCTTATCTGCCGGGTTCTGCACGAAGCTACACGGGCGGCTGCCAACGCTGATGGTGCCGTAAAAAGTCCAATATCTGCGTTACGCGCAATTCCTCAGAATTTCACGTACGGCTAAGTACGCTGCATTCTTCAAAATTGCGCAGGCCTTGATCTTGAACTTTTTACGACACCATTTGAAATCAGACTTTTTAAGGTGCTATCAACGCTGATTTTCAAGAAAAGCCGGCTTGTTTATCTGGTTTATCTGGTTTATCTGGGGCCCAGGAGCATGGTCATGGTGCGGCCCTCCATTTTGGGGTACTGTTCCACTGTGGCAAACTCCGCAGCCCTTTCGGCGACCTGTTCAAGCACCCAGCGACCCCGTTCGGTCATGGTGATCTCACGTCCCCGGAACATGACCGTGACCTTGACCTTGTTTTTTTTGCTGATGAATTTTTCAATGTGCCCCAGCTTGATATCCAGGTCATGGGTGTCGGTTTTGGGCCGCACCTTGATCTCTTTGACCTGCAGGGCTGCCTGCTTTTTCCGGGCTTCCTGCTGTTTTTTGTCCTGCTGGTATCGGAAACGTCCGTAATCCATGATTTTGCAAACCGGCGGGTTTGCATTCGGGGAAATTTCCACCAGGTCAAGCCCGGCATTTTCCGCAGTGGAAAGCGCGGTGGAGATGGGCAGTACTCCGAGCTGGTTGCCTTCTGCATCGATTAACCGCACATCTCTGGCTTTGATTTCGCTGTTGATGTTCACCCGTTTGTCGTTGGTCTTTGCCTTGGCTATTTGGCACCTCCCCTGAAAAAAAATTTACCTGTTTGGGCTGTTGTCCCTTGTTTTCGCCGGCCTCCCGGGGCCCGACCATTGCATTTCGAGCAAAAATGTATAACACACTCATTTCAAGATGCAAGGGAAAATAGTTACATCATCGGGTTTTTTTGTCAAAAATCCATTGATCCTGTTGATGAAAATGCATATGGTTGGGACGTTTATTTCAGCAAGGAGAAAGGCTGGTTTTATGGAAGCGCCAAACACTTTCCGTCCCATTGATATTGACGAAATTTTTGATTTTTCGTGCAATCCCGCAGTCCCGTGTTTCAACGCCTGCTGCCGGGATCTCAACCAGTTTCTGACCCCCTATGATGTGCTGCGCCTGTCCCGGCACCTGCAGATGCCTACAGGGGATTTTTTGCAGGCCCATACGGTATGTCACACCGGCCCGGAAACCGGCCTTCCCGTGGTGGGACTGAAACCCGCCGGCGGCGGCGAAAAAAAATGTCCCTTTGTGACAGACCAGGGCTGCCGGGTTTACGAAAACCGGCCCGGTTCATGCCGGATGTACCCGCTGGCCAGAATGCTTAGAAGATCCAGGCAAACAGGGCACCTTGCGGAAAGCTACGTTCTGATTTGCGAACAGCACTGCCGGGGATTTGACGGGGGCCATCCCGTTTCCGTCCGCCAGTGGATGGCTGATCAGGGGCTTTCGCCTTACAATAAAGGAAACGACGCCATGATTGAGGTGATTTCCGTAAAGCAGCAGCATATGCCGGGATCGCTTGAATCAGGGTTGAGGCAAAAGCTGTATACAAGCCTTTATGACCTGGATGCGTTCAGAGATGGCCTTGGCGGCCCTGTGGGTGAGGAATGCCGGAAACCGGGGATGGATTGCACGGGGCGGAAATCCTGGAATGACGAGAGATTGCTCGATTTTGCCCTTCAATATTCCGGGCAAATAATGCGGCAGGCCTCAGGGAAGGCTTTTAAAAATTTTGAAAATTCCGGGGCGAACGCTCATGGATCTAAATGGTAAAACCGCCCTGGTGCTCGGCGGCATCAAGGGCATCGGCAAGGCCGTGGGCCTGGCCCTGGCACGGCAGGGCGTGCGCCTGGCACTGACGTGGTATGACTGGGAAGAATCCCTGGACGCCATGAAGCGCGACTTTGCCGCCATTGGCACGCCCCATCTTATCCAACAGGTAAACCTGCTGGAGACTTCGGCCATTGCCCCGTTTGTTAACCGGATGGCCGAACACTTCGGCGGTATTGACATTTTGATCAACAATATTGAACGGGGCGGATGGCCGGTGGTTCATGGCCCCTATACCCGGCAGCAGTGGGACCTGGAGCTGTCCACCACCCTCCGGGCCAAGCAGTGGGTATTTGAAGCCGCCCTGCCGCACCTGAAAAACAGCGGCAACGGCTGTGTGATCAATTTTTCCTCCATCGCCGGAATGGTGGGCCGCAGCGGTCCGGCCAGTTACCTGTTTAACGAGGGCTATTCAGCGGCCAACCGGGGTGTTTCCCTGCTCACAGAAACCTGGGCCCGCCTGGGTGCGCCCGAAGTCCGGGTCAATGAGCTGATGCTCGGCATTTTTCAAACCCGTCACGCCCAGGGTACCCGGGGGTGGGAGCTGCTTTCGGAAAAACAGCAGCAGGCCATAGTTGATCATACCCTGCTGGGCCGGACCGGGCGACCCGATGATGTGGTCCGTGCGGTGTTGTTTTTATTAAAGGATGCGCCGTATATGACCGGTTCGGTGATCCGCCTCGACGGCGGCTATGTTCTGGGCGGCGAACCCGTGGCCCCCATGCCCGAGGGTGTGGTTTGAGATATTGACAGTTTATCAATAAGTTATCTTAATTAAATAAGGAGTCAAGTAATGGAAACTGAAGAAAATGCCGGGATTCCGCCGGTAAAACTAAGCGCCAACAGCCGGTTTCACTTCCGGTGCCATCCGGAGATTTCCTGTTTTACCAAGTGCTGCCGGGGGATTAACATCATGCTGACCCCCTATGACATCGTGCGGCTGAAAAATCGCCTGGAACTGAGTTCAGAGGACTTTCTGGCCATTTACACCACCCCGCAGCTTCTGGAAAAAACCGATTTGCCGGTTGTGACCCTGCGCATGTTGGATGATGAGCCCGGAGAGCCGGTATGCCCCTTTGTCCGGGAGGATCAGGGATGTATTATCTACGAGGACCGGCCCACCACCTGCCGTTATTATCCCCTGGGCGTGGCTTCCCTGAGCCATAAGGACGAAGCTGATGAGGGCTTTTATTTTTTTATTAATGAGCCCCACTGCAGGGGCTTTGAAGAGGATGCGGAGTGGACCGTGGACCAGTGGCGAAGCGATCAGGGCGTGGATGTTTATGACCGCATCAATGCCCCTTGGACCGAACTCATTGTCCGGAAGCGCTCCATACCCGCCAATATCCGTCTGACGGAGAAAACCAAGAACATGTTTTTCACGGCCAGCTACGACATCGACCGGTTCCGGCGCTTTGTGTTTGAAAGCTCGTTTTTGAATGTCTATGAGGTGGATCCGGAAACCGTTGAAAAAATCCGGTCTGATGAACTGGAACTGTTAAATTTCAGTTTCAGGTGGCTCAAATGGGTGCTGTTTCAGGAAGGTGAGGAGTTTGCCATCAATCAGCAAGCCGCCGAGGCCCGCGGAAAACGCAGCTGAATGGGACAGACAGTTTTAACCGCATAGCCCGGATCTGCAGGGGCGGACCCATGGGTCCGCCCCTGCAGAAAAATGGATGTGGGTTTGATTTAATAGGTTTCGTAGGTCAATTCCGCCGGAACGGCCGGATCATTTAGCCGCTGGTCGATGTCCACCCCGAAAAACTCGGCTGCAGGCCGGAGGATATGGGGATTTTCCGTGTGTACCCGGCGGGCTGCTGCCAGCACCGTGTCCATGCCGGCCCGGGTCATTTTTCCCAGGGGCCGGCGGCAGGGACCTGCGGGCATCCCCAGGATCTGCATCAGGGTCTTGACCGGCACCGGATTGCGTGACCGGCAGACCACTTCGCCGTGGGGCGTTTTTTCCGTGGTTTTCACCGAAACCAGGTCAAACAGGGGCTTTAAGGCATCAAATTGGATTTTCGCCGCATCAGTGTCGCCGGCGAGAAGGGAATTGATCATTTCCGCCACCGGGCCCGGGGCGATATTGGACATCACCGAGATCGCCCCGCCGCCGGCGATGGTCTTATCTGCCATCATGTCATGGGTGATGCCGTCATCGCCGGAAAGAATCAGATAGGCGTCCCCGCAGCACTGCCGGGTCCGGCGCATGTTGTCCAGGCTGCCGGTGGCCTCCTTGACGCAGCTGACATTGGGATATTCCTTGTAGAGGATGGCAAGGTCTTCTGCAAACATCTGGGCGCCGGTACGGCCCGGTATGATGTAGGGAATTATGGTGGTGTCCGGGTGGGCCGCGGCCACCGGCGCGACGTATTCCCGCCGGATTTCCAGGGAGCTGGGGCCGTTATAATAAGGGTCCACCAGCAGAACGGCCTCGCATCCGGATTTTACGGCGTGTTTCGTGGCTTCCAGGGTTTCGGCGGTGTTGTTGCTGCCGGTGCCGGCAATGCAGATACACTGGTTTCGGGTGTTGGCGGCAATGCGCTCAATCACGCCGATGTGTTCATTCCAGTTAAGCGTGGGGCTTTCACCGGTTGTGCCCACAGCCAGAAGGCCGGTGATGCCGTTTGCCAGTTGAAAGGAAATCAGTTTTTCCAGCCCCGCCTCATCAATTTCATTGTTTTTAAACGGCGTAATCAGGGCGGTATAACATCCAGGCTGCATAAATCCTCCTTTTCCGGCACATCTGAACCGATTCCCATTTCCGGGCGAATCCGCGGGCGGGCTTTGTTGTGCGCCGGATTGCCGCTGTTTTCACCGGACGATGTGATATTTATAATTTATAGGTAGTTATTGTTTGAAACGGTTTTTATTATTATGAATTTGGCAATCCCCTGTCAAATAAAAAATCGGTATTGGCGGCGAAAGCAAGGGGCAGGGGATTTTTCTTGACAATCTGTGCCGGCTTTCTTTAAGTTTCAACGAACAGATGTTTATCTGGGGTTCCAGGTGTAAAAAAAGCATGTAACGCACTGAGTTGTCAGAATCAGAAGCGTTGGAATACAAATTCAGAGGGGAGTTTTATGACGACCGAAAAAACAGTGGATCAATATATCGAGGAACAGCGTTTTGCCATCATGTCGAATCCGGAATGCAGCAACAGCCACTACAATCTGGCCACTGCCCTGCTGGGGCTGCGCAAATTCGACGAGGCTGAAGAAGAATTCAAGGAGGCCATCCGGTGCAGCCCCAATTTTGCCGAAGCCTACGTGCAGCTGGGCGGTATCTGTCTGCAGCGTGGCGATATTGACGGATGTCTGGCTTACAATCAGCAGAGTGTGAAAGTCCGGGCCGCGTTTGCCGAAGGGTGGGGCAATATCGGATTTGTGCAGATGCAGAAGGGCAAAATTGACGAGGCCATTTCCGCACTGGAAAAGGCCATCAAATATAATTCCAATTTTATCCAGGCCTATGCCACCCTGGCCAATGCCTATCTTTTTGACGGACAGGTGGACAAAAGCATTGCCGCCGGGCAAAAAGCCATAGAAATTGATGAAAATTTTGCTGTGGCCCACAATAACCTGGCCATTGCGTATCTGGAAAAAGGAGACACGGAAAAAGCCGCCTACCACTGCGACCGGGCGCGCCAGCTTGGTTATGAGGTGGCCCCGGAGATTGTCCGGGAGATTGAAACCGCACGCGCCGTGTAGAGACAAATCCAAACCAGCGCCCTTTTTTATTGACAATGCGGGCTGAATCATTTTATAAGAAAACCTTTTGTATTCCATAGTTGTTGATACGGACGGATGATGTAAGAAAGCAGTATAAGGGTCTTATATCTGGATAGACACGTGGCTTAATTTTAATGAAAGGGAGGTATGACAATGGCAAAACATGAAACCCCCTTGCTCGATCAGCTGGAGAGCGGACCATGGCCGAGTTTTGTATCGGACATGAAGCAGGAAGCTGAATCAAGGGCAAAGAATGCAAACAACATTAACTATCAGATCCCTGTGGATGTCGTCGAAGACCTGCTGGGCGTGCTTGAACTTTCCTACAAGGACGGGGAAACCCATTGGAAGCACGGCGGAATCGTGGGTGTTTTCGGCTACGGCGGCGGAGTTATCGGCCGTTACTGCGACCAGCCGGAAAATTTCCCCGGCGTGGCGCACTTTCATACGATGCGGGTCAATCAGCCCTCCGGCAAGTTCTACACCACTGAATACCTCAGGCAGCTCTGTGATCTGTGGGAGATGAGAGGTTCGGGCATCACCAACATGCACGGTTCCACAGGCGACATCATTTTTCTGGGAACCACCACCAAGCAGCTCGAGGAAATCTTTTTTGAGCTGACCCATAATCTCAAACAGGACCTGGGCGGTTCCGGCTCCAACCTGAGAACTCCGGCAGACTGCATCGGCTCAGCCCGCTGCGAATATTCCTGCTATGATACTCAGGATCTGTGCAACCACCTGACCCAGGAATACCAGGATGAGCTGCATCGGCCGGCCTTCCCCTACAAGTTCAAGTTCAAGTTCGACGGCTGCCCCAACTGCTGCGTGGCCTCCATCGCCCGTGCGGACATGTCCTTTATCGGTACCTGGAAAGATGATATCCGCATTGACCAGGAAGCGGTCAAGGCCTATGTGGCCGGCGAGCTCAAGCCCAATGCCGGCGCCCATGCCGGCCGTGACTGGGGCAAGTTCGACATCCAGAAGGAAGTCATTGACCTGTGCCCGACCAAATGCATGTGGTATGAAAACGGCAAGCTGGAGATCGACAACAAGGAATGCACCCGGTGCATGCACTGCATCAACGTTATGCCCCGCGCCCTGCGTCCCGGCAAGCAGACCGGATGTTCCATCCTGGTCGGCGCCAAGGCACCGATTCTTGACGGCGCCCAGATGGGTTCTTTGCTGGTGCCCTTTGTCGAGGTCAACAAGGACAACGACTATCAGGAAGTCAAGGACGTCATCGAGGCGATCTGGGACTGGTGGATGGAAGAAGGCAAAAACCGCGAGCGCCTCGGCGAGCTCATGAAGCGCCAGGGCTTCCAGAAACTGCTTGAAGTCACGGGCATTGACCCGGTTCCGCAGCATGTACAGGAACCGCGGCACAATCCGTACATCTTCTGGAAGGAAGAAGAAGTCGAGGGCGGCTGGGAACGCGACATCAATGAATTCCGCAAACATCACCTGCGATAACAAAGGGGGTTGAGCATGGCTTTTATATCTTCAGGATACGATCCCGAAAATCCGATGAAGGATCGGATTACCGATATCGGTCCGCGAAATTACGAGGAGTTTTATCCGCCGGTCATCAAAAACAACAAGGGCAAATGGCTGTACCATGAAGTTCTGCAGCCCGGTGTGCTTGTCCATGTTTCCGAAACCGGCGACGAGGTATACACGGTTCGCGTGGGCGGGGCCCGGCTTATGAGTATTTCCCTGATCCGGGAAATCTGTGAAATTGCCGACAAGCACTGCGGCGGTTATGTGCGCTGGACCACCCGTAACAATGTTGAGTTCATGGTTGACAGCAAGGACAAGGTCCAGCCGTTGATCGATGACCTGCAGGGCAGAAAGTTTGCCGGCGGTTCCTACAAGTTCCCTGTTGGCGGCACCGGTGCGGGCATCACCAACATTGTCCACACCCAGGGGTGGATCCACTGCCACACACCGGCCACCGACGCATCGGGTCCGGTCAAGGCGGTCATGGACGAGGTCTTTGAGGACTTCCAGAACATGCGCATGCCTGCTCATGTGCGCATTTCCCTGGCCTGCTGCCTGAACATGTGCGGCGCTGTCCATTGCTCCGACATTGCCATCCTGGGCTATCATCGCAAGCCGCCCATGGTTGACCATGAATATCTCGACAAAATGTGTGAAATTCCGCTGGCAATCGCCTCGTGTCCCACTGCGGCCATCAAGCCGAAGAAGGTGGAAGTCGGCGGAAAGACCGTCAACAGTGTCGAGGTCAACCAGAGCCGCTGCATGTTCTGCGGCAACTGTTACACCATGTGCCCCTGTCTGCCCCTGGCCGACAAGGAAGGCGACGGCATCGTCCTGATGGTCGGCGGCAAGGTGTCCAACCGGATTTCCGCGCCCAAGTTCTCCAAGGTGGCTGTGGCGTTTATTCCCAATGAACCGCCCCGCTGGCCGAAAACCGCGGAAACGATCAAAAAGATCGTTGAAACCTATGCGGCAGACGCCAACAAATACGAGCGCCTGGGCGAGTGGGCCGAGCGGATCGGCTGGGAACGGTTTTTTGAGAAAACCGGGCTGGAATTCACCCATCATCTTATTGATGACTTCCGTGATCCGGCTTACTACACCTGGCGTCAGACTTCGCAGTTTAAGTTCTAATTCAAGTGAAAATTATTTCCCTTGTTCTTACAGAGCCAGGGAGGCTATTGCGGTTGCGGCGCATCAATTTTGATGCGCCGCAACCCGGCATTTCAATCAACCAATGAGGAAACAGACCAATGGCACTGGACTACGAAGAATGTAAGCAAAAGGTCCTTGATGGCATCGAGAAGAAATCCAAATCCAAGTCCAAGTTTTATTTCAGCGACCTGGCCAAGATGATGGACGCCAAGCCCCGCGAAGCCAAAAAGATTGTCACCCAGATGGTGGAAGAAGGCATTCTGGTCTTCTGGTCAAGCGGCAGCACTTCCATGTATGGCCTTAAAGGTGCCGGCAAGCAATCTGCAGCCGAGCATGAAGAATAGCACGGCAATATGCGGCATTGAACAGGCCGCACTTGTGATTCGCTGTGATTTTTTGAGCAAGCCTGATGGTTTTTTCTGCCGGTGGACTGGATAGTATTTGATGGAGCCGGCACAAAAGATTTCCCGGGTTCTGATTGCCGCCCTTCGGGGCGGCTCAGGCAAGACCGTTGTTTCAATCGGTTTGATTTCGGCCCTTGCCCGGCGGGGCTATATTGTTGCCCCCTTCAAAAAGGGGCCGGACTACATTGATGCAGGCTGGCTGGCTCTGGCGGCCGGCCGGCCCTGCCACAACCTGGATCCTTTCCTTTTTTCTGATGCCTGTGTCAAAGCATCCTTCTGCAGGCATTCCGCTGATTCAGACATTTCTGTAATCGAAGGCAATCGGGGTCTTTTTGACGGCCTGGATGCCCAGGGGTCCACTTCTACTGCTTCTTTGGCCAAGCTTTTGAACACACCGGTTATCCTGTGTGTTGACTGCACCAAGACCACCCGCACCATGGCCGCTATTATCCTGGGCTGCCTCCATTTTGATCCCATGGTCAACATCGGTGGCGTGATTTTAAACCGGGTGGCAGGGGCCCGTCATGAACGGATCCTGCGCACCAGTATTGAATCGCGCTGCAATGTTCCCGTATTCGGGGCTATTCCCAAGCTTCCCCAGCAGGATTTTCCAGAAAGGCATATGGGGCTGATTCCGACCCCGGAGCACGCCCTTGCAGCAGGGGCGGTGGAGTCGGTGGCAAAAGCAGTCTCATCGAGTGTGGATCTGGATCGCATTGTTGAAACCGCCCGCACGGCTGCGGAAAACCCTTTTGCGGCCGAAAGCGGCAGCAATGACACGGAGGAGATCCGCTCCCTTATTTCCCTTTCCCCGGGGGGGCAGGGGGAAACAAATGTATCCTTTGGTAAAAACCGTGTGCGGATCGGTGTAATCCGTGATTCGGCATTCCAGTTCTACTATCCGGAAAACCTGGCGGCCATTGATGCTTTGGGGGCGGAAATCGTTGATTTAAGCCCGCTTTCGGATTCCGGTCTGCAAGATGTGGATGGTCTTTATATCGGCGGGGGATTTCCGGAAACCCACGCCCTTCGCCTGGCTCAAAACAATGATTTCCGCAATGCGGTCAAGGCGGCCGCGGATTGCGGACTGCCCATTTATGCAGAATGCGGGGGTCTTATGTATCTTGGACAATCTCTTGTTCTGGAGGGTGAAACCTATCCCATGGCCGGTGTCTTTCCCCTTGTTTTCGGGTTTTCCTCCGGGCGCCCCCAAGGGCACGGTTACACCATTGCGGATGTGGACGGGCCGAATTTGTATTTCCCCGAAGGCACCAGAATCCGGGGCCATGAATTTCATTACTCCCGGGTCCTGGAATTTACGGGCAGGAAGTCGGACATGGTGTTTTGCATGGAAAAGGGCCGGGGAATTGTCAACGGAAGAGACGGGTTATGTTATAAAAACGTGCTTGCCACCTATACCCATATTCACTGTCTGGGGATGCCGGGCTGGGCGCCTGCTTTTATAAAGGCCGCCAGAAACCATCGGCATCAGGTGCAAAAATAGCCTGTGATTGAGAAAAGGCAGCAAAAAGCCCCGTAAAGCAAAATCATTTGCTTTACGGGGCTTTTTTTTCAATGGCTTGTTTGAAAAAACCGGCTTTTATACCGATTTGGCTACTCCCTGACGTGGCATTCGTTGCAAGCTTTTGGACCGCCCTGCTCTTTGTGGCAGCCAACGCAATTGACGTGAACGGCGGTGTAGTATGAATTCAGTGTCTCTGCGTCAGGTGCGGGGCCCATGAAATCCTTCGGGGTGCCGGCGCCGGTACCGTCGTGGCATTCAAAGCAGCCCTGGACCTCGTCGCCGGCCTGCAGATCCGCCAGGGGTTCGCCGTTTTCATCATGGTGGCATTCGCCGCAGCCAATGCCCAATCCATCCGGATCGGCCTTGAGATGGGCGCCGTGGTCAAACTCGACAATGGGCATGCGGTGCTGCTCAAAGGCCTCTTGATTTTCCATCTTGATTACATCCGGGCAGCTGTCTCCGGTGCCGGCATAAAGGCCTGCAGCCAGAAATACCACGACCATGCATGCAGCTGCTGTCAGGATCGCAAATCGTTTTTTCATTCTGTCCTCCTTGCGCCAAACTGGTTAAAAGCATATTTATGTGGAATCGCCCACCTATAACAATCCGCCAAATTTTCTATTCTTCAGGTATATTTTTATAGCAGCATTTGGCAAGCCTGTCAATTACATTTGATGAAGCATGAAATCGGGCATCAGACATCTTTATTGCCGTCGCTTTTCTGCTCATCCGGGTCTTCTGCCTGTCGGGATCGGCCGAAAACTCGTGCGCCCATAATGCTGATTTCATAAAGCACCATCATGGGGGCGGCAAGCATGATCTGGGTGATAACATCCGGAGGCGTAAGAAGCGCGGCACCGGCAAAAAAGATCAGCAGGGCATATTTCCGGTTTTTTTTCAGAAAAGGCACGGTTACCAGGCCCAGCCGGGCCATAAACGTGATGACAATGGGCAGTTCAAAAACAAACCCAAAGGCCAGCAAAAGCTTTGCGGAAAAGCTCAAATACTCCCGCATGGACGGCAGGGGCCGGATGGTTTCAGAGGCAAAGCCGAGCAGGAATTTGAACCCAAAGGGAAACACCAGGAAATAGCCAAACAGGGCGCCGCCGATAAAAAAAAAGGCAGAGACGAACACGATGGGTATCATCAGCCGCCGCTCGTCTTTATACAGCCCCGGGGCCACAAACATCCAGAACTGGTAGATCACAACAGGGGCGGCCAGCATCAGGCCGGCCAGCAGGGACACTTTCAGGTAAGTGAAAAAGGCTTCCGGAATGCCGGTGAAAATCAGGGTGTCGCCTTGCTCCATGACACGGATCAGGGGCCGGGTCAAAATCTGAAACAGTCTTTCCTTGAAGACGTAGGCGATGACAAAGCCGCCGAATATGGCGACAAAGCACCGGATCAGCCGGTCTCGCAACTCCTCGAGATGCTCGGTTAAAGGCAGTTTTTCTTCTTCATCCATGGCCATGTTCGTTTTTTTGGCTCTGGGTTTGGGCCTCCGGGTCAAAAGAGTGCGAAAATTCGCCGGTATCTGCGTCTTGCCCTGTCCTGTCTGACGGTTTGGTGTCCGGGGCTGCGGTTACGGGTTCCTTTTTTTCAGAATCCGGTGAAAAACTGTCATTCGCAGAAGGTTTGGGGCGGTTCTCTATCTGGTTGACGTCTTTGGCCGCATCCTCGAAAGGTTTTTTAACGTCCTTGAATTCGCTGTCCACCGAATCCTTCAGGTCTTGCGTTGCGTTTTTGAATTCATTGATCGCTTTTCCCAAAGACCGGGCAAGATCCGGCAGTTTTTTGGGCCCGAATACAATCAGGGCCACGGCTAAAATCACGATCAGTTCGGGCATGCCGATACCGAACATGGCAATGTTCTCCTTGTTAAGATAAGATCTTCTATATGAGCCGCTTGGATCTATGTGATGAGATGGGCGGCGATATGTTTGATTTCCGGAAAAATCAATTCATTGCACGCCAGTTTGCAGGCTTCCAGGCTCCCTGGAAGGCAGAATACGGCGGTTTTGCCGATGATACCGGCCGCGGCCCTGGACAGCAATGCTGCGGAATCGACTTTCTCAAAGCTGAGCTGGGTGAAAAGTGTTGAAAACGCGCCCATCTCCTTGTCAAACAAGGGTCTGACAGCTTCAATGGTGACATCGGAAAAACCCATGCCCGTACCCCCGGTCAATATCAGGGCGTGCAAGCCATTACCGGAGACGCTGTGGGCCACTTCCCGGACAATAAGCTCCCGGCTGTCTGAGACAATGCAATAGCGGGCAATCCTGTGGCCTTCTTTTTTGGCCTGCTTTTTTATCCACAGCCCGCTTTTGTCATCATCGGCGGTGCGGGTGGTGGAGACTGTTATCACGCCAATGTCAATGTTTTTTGGTGCGTGGTGAAGATGCTGCTTTCGTCCCATGAGAATTTTTGACCTTATGAAATGCGCCCCCGGCGCGCTATTGTTCGGCAATCAGGTCCACCCGGTCAACACCGTCGTATTCGGTGAGCAAAACATTGACCGCTTCGGTTTTGCGGGTCTGGACAAGCAGACCGGTATAATCGGGCTGAATCGGCAGTTCCCGGTGGCCGCGGTCAATGAGCACGGCCAGTTCTATGCGTTTGG
This sequence comes from Desulfosalsimonas sp., assembly GCF_055149105.1. Taxonomy (NCBI): domain Bacteria; kingdom Pseudomonadati; phylum Thermodesulfobacteriota; class Desulfobacteria; order Desulfobacterales; family Desulfosalsimonadaceae; genus Desulfosalsimonas; species Desulfosalsimonas sp. The sequence continues at coordinate 98,708 of NZ_JBSRLA010000001.1, forward strand.
GCCGGCCAAAGTCGATGATCGCATCCAGGGCAGCCCTTATGGTGCGGCCGGTATAAAGAACATCATCCACGAGAATGACCTCCCGGTGATTGACGTCAAAATCAATGCGAGTGGACCGGACCTCGGGCTGATGGTTGATGCCGGTCCAGTCATCCCTGTACAGATTGATGTCCATTTCCCCGGCAGGTATGTCCATGGCAGCCATGTTGGCGATCTGCTGCCGGATCCGCTTTGCCAGAAACACGCCTCTGGAGTGGATCCCCACCAGGGCAAGATTTTTTGCGTCTTTACGGGAACTGAGAATATCTGCAGCCATCCGGTCGAGCGCATCTTTGATGTCTGCTGCCTGATACAGGGTTTTGGCGGTATTGTTCATTGAAGCGTCCTTGTTTTCAGCCGCTGTTTTTCAGCAACCAGAATATGACAGATGGCCATGTACCGGGCCGTCTGCCATAAAACAATTGAAAATAAACGCAGTCTATACTATTGCTGCCCACTAGATCAAGATTTTGTTTTCCTGGAGATAAGATGGATCTTTCCTGCAGCGGGGTGATTCTGGCCGGGGGGCGGAGTTCCCGGTTTAACGGCATCAACAAGGCATTTCTGGATCTGCACGGCCGGCCCGTGATAGAACCGGTGACGGCCCTGCTGGGGCAGATGTTTTCCCGGGTGCTGATCATAACCCATGATCCCCTGGCCTACCTGCCCTGGGATGCCGGCCTGGTGACGGATTTGTTTTCAGCGCGCAGTTCGCTTACCGGCATTCATGCCGGGCTGTTTTATTCCCCGACCCCCTATATTTTCGCTGTTGCCTGTGATACTCCCTTTATTCGGAAATCCGTGGTGGATCTGGTTTTATCCGAACTGGAGCCGGGCGTCGATGCGGTCATGGCCCGGACCCCTGCGGGTTTGGAGCCTCTTTGTGCCGCGTATGCCAGCCAAAGCCTTGCCGTTGTGGAGCGCCATCTGCGGCAGGAAAAATTCAAGATCCGACGGGTGTTTGAAAACCTCCGGGTCAAGGTGATTCCGGCGGAAAAAGTCATGGAGGCTGATCCTGATCTGGATACGTTTTTTAACATCAACACACCGGCGGACCTGGAAACCGCAAGATCCCGCCTGGAAAAACAGAAAAAAGGACCTTAATACAATGGATCAGAACCGGCTTATAAACCAGATCAAGACATCTGCGGATTATGACCGGGTGGGCATGATCCTGACCCACCACGGCGTTGTCCGGGCCACTTCCCGCGACGGCCGCCCCGTGTCCGGGGTGCGGCTGGAAGTCAACCGGGACCGGATCGACGAGATCATTGATACAGAGAAGCAGCAGCCCGGGATTGTGGAAATCCTGGTGGAAATCACGGAAACAACCGAACTGGCGGTGGGTGATGATATCATGCTCATAGCCGTGGCCGGCGATTTCCGGGAAAACGTGCTGGCCTGCATGGCCCGGATGATTGATGCGGTCAAAAAGCGCGTGACCGCCAAAACTGAGTATTTTGAATAAAAACAGCAGGAGGGCGCTATAGATGGCGGAATTTACCCACCTGGATCAGCAGGGACGGGTGCGGATGGTTGATGTGGGCGGAAAGGATGTCTCCAGCCGCCAGGCCGTTGCCCGGGCTGTGGTTTCCATGAAGGCCGACACGTTTGAAAAAATTGTGTCCAATCAGGGCCGCAAGGGCAATGTTCTGGAAACCGCCAGGATCGCCGGGGTCATGGCCGCCAAGCAGACCCATTTGCTCATTCCCATGTGCCATCCCATTTGTATCCGGCACGTGCAGGTGGATTTTTACCCGGACAAGGATGCCGGCTGTTTTGAAATCCGGGCCGCAGTCCGGGCCGATGACCGCACCGGCGTGGAAATGGAGGCCATGACGGCCGCATCTGTTGCCGCACTGACCGTCTATGACATGTGCAAGTCCCATGACCGGGCCATGACCATTTCAGAGGTGTGTCTTGTGGAAAAATCCGGCGGCAAAAGCGGCCATTTTGTCCGCAGTCCCGAATCCCCGCAGGATTCAGGCGCGTGAATTTCCGGGTGTGTGATTTCTGATGCGTATTTCCGTTTCCCTTGAAATTCTGTACCTGGCTGCCGGCATAGCTGCCGGTGCTCTGGCCGTGCTCCTTGTTTTGGGCATTGTCCTGTACAGGCTGCGGGCCCGGCACAATCAGCTATATCGGCAGTACACCCAGTGCCGCACGGAGTTGAGCGCCGCCCGGGAAAAATCAGCCATGCTCGAGCAGGCCCGGGACCGGATGGCGGAAAGTTTCTCCGCACTATCGGCCCGGGCCCTGCAGGAAAACAACCAGGCATTCATGAACTTGGCCAAAACAACGTTTTCCCGGTACTTAGGCGCGGCAAAGACCGACATGGAAGGCCGCAGCAGGGCAGTGGGAGACATGGTCCAGCCCCTGGTCGACACCCTGGAAAAATACGAGAAAAGAGTCCGGGAAATGGAGCAGGCCCGTCAGCAGGCCTACGGCAGCCTCACCGAGCAGGTTTCCTCCATGGCCCGCACCCAGCAGGATCTGCAGCGGGAAACCGGACGCCTGGTCCAGGCCCTGCGCCTGCCTCAGGTCCGGGGCCGCTGGGGGGAGATGACGCTGCGCCGGGTGGCCGAGATTGCGGGCATGCAGGATCATTGCGACTTTTACCAGCAACCCTCTGCTGCCACTGAAGACGGGATGCTGCGGCCGGATATGATTGTCCGGCTGCCGGGGAATCGTCAGGTGGTCGTTGACGCAAAGGTGCCCTTGTCGGCCTACCTCGATTCTCTGGATAACGGTGATGAAGAAGATGTCCAACAACCCCTTGAGCGCCACGCGGGCCAGGTCAAAAGCCACATGAACCGCCTGGCCCAGAAGGCTTACTGGCGGCAGTTTGAGCCCACCCCCGAGTTTGTGGTGCTGTTTATGCCGGGGGAGAATTTCTTCAGCGCAGCCCTGTCCTGCCAGCCCGGCTTAATTGAGGAGGGGGCTGCCAAAGGTGTGATTCTGGCCACACCCACAACCCTGATCACATTGCTCAAAACCGTGGCCTATTCCTGGCGCCAGGAAACGGCGGTGGAAAACGCCAGGGCGGCCATTGATCTGGGAAGTGAACTTTACGGGCGGATTTACTCCATGGTCCGGCATTTCAACCAATTGGGGCGGGACCTGGACAAAAGTGTTTCGGCTTACAACAAGACAGCCGGCGCCCTGGAACGCCGGGTACTGGTATCTGCGCGCCGTTTCCGGGAAATGGGTGTGGTGGAAGATGATCGCAAGGATTTAAACCCGCCAGGGCCGGTGGACAACAAGGCCAGGCAGATGGAAACAGAGAGCGCGGATGAAAATGACACAGATGGGTAATTGGCGGCGATCTGTCCCGGTTTTTGTGTTTCAGCAGCTGACAGCCGCAGTCTTATTTGCCGCCCTGTGGGCGCTGCCGACTCTGGCATGCGCGCAAATGACCGAAGTGCCGGAAGCCAGACATCCCGTGTTTGCCGATGATCTCGACTATTCCGGGCTATTCCGGGCCATCGGGCAAACCATTGCCTATTACGAAAAACTTCCCCCCTCCCGCAGGATGGCTTATGGTCCGGATACTTACGCGGTGGAAGATTTGATCTCAGGATTGCGCAGATTTCAGCAGTTTGTGGAAAAAAAGCCTTCTGCAGGGGCACTAAAGAAATTTTTCCGGAAAAATGCCCGGGTCTATGCCCACATTGAGCAAAGCAAGCCGGTTTCAGTGTTGTTTACAGGCTATTATGAACCCGTGATCCAGGGCAGCAGGAAAAAGACCGGCTTGTTTCAATACCCGGTTTACGGCCGGCCAAAGGATCTGGTTGAGCTGGATCTGTCGGCATTTGATGCCGGATGTGACAGCCGCTCCGCCGTGGGCCGCCTGGCAGAAGGCCGGGTGGTCCCCTATTATGACCGCCGCACCATTGATACAAGCGATGTGCTCCAAGCCAGGGCGGAGGTGATTGCCTGGGTGGCAGATCCGGTAAAGCTGTTTTTCCTGCATGTGCAGGGCTCCGGCCGGATCCGCCTGCAGGACGGGGATATGATTGCCGTGCAGTTTGACATCACAAACGGCCGGCCTTACAAAAGCATCGGCAAGTATTTGATAGATAAAGGAAAAATTGAAAGATCCGAGATGTCCATGCAGGCCATTGCCGCATATCTTGAAAAACACCCCGGGGAGATCCGGGAGGTGTTGTTTTCCAATCCCAGGTACGTGTTTTTCAGAAAAGCCCGGGGCGGCCCGAAAGGTTCCCTGGGCGTGGATCTGACCCCGGGCCGTTCAGTGGCGCTGGACCGTGATGTTTCCCCTGCAGGGGCGCTTTTGTTTATTTGCGCAAAAAAGCCGCCAGATAGAAATGCGGCCGGCCGTAAGCATGACTGGGTGCCTTTTTGCCGCTTTGCCTGCAGCCAGGATACGGGAAGTGCGATTTCCGGCAAAAAGCGCGCAGACCTGTTCTGGGGCTCCGGGGCCGGCGCACGCATGGCCGCAGGTCACATGCAGCACAGGGGACGGATTTATTATCTGGTGATCCTGCCAAAATCCGGATAAAGGCCCGCCTATGGCGCCTGCTTTCGGGTGGCGGTTTCAAATACCATAAGCAGCCCGCCAAGCAATGCCAGCACGCCGCTTGCCGTAAAAAGGGCCGGCGCTCCGATAATCTCGAAAAAAATGCCGTTGACAAAAAAACCGATCATGATGCCCAGGCCGTAGGTGACGGCATTGTTGACCGCCTGGCCCAGGGTTTTGGCCGCTGCCGGGGTCAGTTCGTCGATGTAGAGGATGCTGGCCACGTGAAAGGCCCCGTAGGAAAAGGCGTGGAGCATCTGGGTAACAATAATGAGCCAGGCCGATTGGGCGCCTGCCACCACAAACCATCTCAGACAGGTGAATGCAAACGCGGCAATGAGCACCCGTTCATGGGAAAAGCGCTGGAATATGGGCCTGGAGTAAATCATGATGCCGATTTCGGCAATAACGGCCAGGGCCCAGGCAAAACCGATAAAGGTGCTTGTAAAGCCCAGGTTTTCCAGGTGGATGGAGAAAAAACCATAATATGTGCCGTGGCTGGCCAGCATCAGAAAGGCGGCCATCAGAAAAAAAACCACGCGTTTGTTCCAAAGATAACGGGCGCCTGCGGAAAAATCGAACTTTTTGCCTTTGGCGGTTTGCGGCACCTTGAAGGCCAGGATGGATTGCAGCAAAGAGCCGGTCAGGATCAGGGGGATGATGATTTGCACGGAAAAAATGTCAATGGCCCGGCCCACGCCCGTGACCATAAGGATAAAGCCGATCGACCCCCAGGCCCGCAGGTTGCCGTAGCGGTTTTTCTCCGTATCCAGCAGATCCATTGAAAATGATTCCAGAAAGGAAATCAAGGGCGCGTAAAACACCCCGTAAAAGGCCGTGATTACAAACATGGTCGCAAAATCCGTGAAGACCAGATAAAATGCCCATATGGCTGTGCTGGTAAAATGACAGAAAATAAATATGGGCCGGCGCATGGAAAACCGGTCTGCCAGCGCTGCCCAGATCAGGGGGAAAAGGGCGGTGGTAAGGGTGCGCATGGCCGAAATGGAGCCGATTTCAAACCCGGAAAATCCAAGCCTGTAGCAGTATAGGTTGAAATAGGGCAGATAGATGCCCAGTACCCCGAAGTAAAGAAAATACAAGCTGCTCAGGGTATATTTCAGGGGTATGGGGGATCTCTGCTTTGGAAAAATCATTTGCTTTCAGGCAAAACCGGTGCGTTCTGATCTGGATGGGCATCCGCGGCAGCCGTGGCCTCGCTGTCGAGCATGACAGACAGCCACCTGGCTTCCGGGCTGTTTTCCAGGGCGATTTTAAAAATCATGGTCAGGGGCACAGACAGCAGCATTCCCACCGGGCCCAGAACCCAGCCCCAGAACACCAGGGAGAGAAACGCCACCAGGGTGGAAAGGCCCAGGCCGCTTCCCATAAACCGGGGTTCAAGAAGGTTTCCGATAACCACGTTGACCGCCACAAAACCCAGGGCGCAAAGGGTCGCCGGCCAGACGCCCAGCTGGGCCAGGGCCAGCAGAATGGGGGGAACAGCTGCGATAATGGAGCCAATATTGGGCACATAGTTGAGCAGAAACGCCAGAAGGCCCCAGAGAAAGGCAAAGTCCAGGCCCAGTACAGACAGCCAGATCCAGATGAAAATGCCGGTAGCCAGGCTGAAAAGGGTCTTTAAGGCCAGGTAGCGGTTGACGCTTTTGGTAAACCGGCTGAAGTTGGCCAGGGATTTTTCCGGATCCTTGAATGCGGAGCGGATTTTTTCCGGAAAACGGGCGGCTTCCAAAAGGATGAAAATCACGGTCAACAGAATTAAAAACGCGTTGGTCAGCGCCCCGCTCAGACCGGTCAGTGTGCGGGAGACCATTTGCATGGCCATTCCCGGATCCAGGTATTCCCGAAACATCTGTTCGGAAACCACAATGCCCCGGTCATTTAACCAGGATATGAGTTTTGAGGATTCGGCCAGCAGGCGTTTCTGGTATATGGGAAGGGTGGTTGTGAACTCACCCACAGAACCGCCCACAAACTGGATCAAAAGCGTGCCCAGGGCAATGATAATGGCCATGATCAGGCCGATGGCCGCAATTTTGGGCAGTCTTTTTTTCTGAAGCCAGAACAGCAGGGGCGTAAAAATGATGGCAATGAATACCGAGAGCAGAAACGGCACAAGGATGCCGGCAGCCGCGCGCATTCCCGCCACGATCACCACAAAGCAGGCCGCGCCGATCATAAAACGGATTTCCCGTGAAAGCGCCGATTGGATTTCCATTATAACGTTTGTCTCCGGATCAGGGGGTTGTCCAAGTGCCCAGGATATACCGATTCCTATCAGAAACCCGGCCGCCCGGCAAGCCCTGTATCCGGCTTTTGTCCGGCAGGCCTTGACATTGCCTCCGGGATTCCGTATTACCCATGGAAAAGGTTTGTTAAAGCGTTTTGCATTATCTGCTGATGAAAGGAAACACGATATGCTACAATATCGGATATTGCAGGCTGCATTGATTGCCCTTCTATCAGCAGCCCTTTGCATGCCGGCAGCAGTGCCGGCCCAGGAAAATGCCCCCCGGGCAGTGGTGGAAAATGCCGTCCATGACTGGGGCGCGGTTTATGCCGGTGAAAAGATCATTTATTCCTTTGTTATCGCCAATCCGGGGGATGCGCCCCTGGAGATCGGGTCCGTGCGCACCGGGTGAGGGTGTGCCACGGTCGAAAAACCCGACCGCATCCTTCCCGGCGAGGAGGGAAAATTAAAAGTGCGGGTAACCACAAGCTCCGGCAATGCCGGCCATGATCTGAGCAAAACCATAAAGGTGGATACCAGTGATCCGGAAAACCCGCAGCTTGAGTTAAAGATTTACGGCAAAGTAAAGCCTTATGTCACGGTCTCCCCCCGCAGGGTGATTTTAAAGGGGCGGCAGGGGGAGAGCATTGCCCAAACAGTTAAAATTTTTCCGGAAACCGACGAAGGCCTCAACATTACCGGGCTTTCCGCAGCCCGGGGGGTGGATATCGACTATAGGCTCAGCCAGATCCGGGAAAACGGGAAAAACGGCTACGCCCTGCACGTGGAAAACCAGCGGGATAAACCCGGCCGGTTTTATGATACTGTCTTTCTTAAAACAGACAGTGACGTGGCCGGCACCATTTCCATTGTGGTCTCGGGTCTGCTCCGGCCCGCGGGCCCGGGAAAGACCAAACAGTAAGGTTAGGGTATGACAGCATTAAAGGTTGCGGCCTTTGACTGCGACGGGGTCATGTTTGACACTGAAGCGGCCAACCAGGCCTATTACAACGATATCCTGGCTCATTTTTCCAAACCGCCCATGACCGATGCGCAGTTTGCCTACTGCCAGATGCACACCGCAGACCAGGCCATAGCCCATCTTTTCCCGGATGCCGATGAATTTGCCGCAGCCCAGGCCTTTCGCAGAAAAAGGGGCTACGGCCCTTATATCCGTTACATGAAAATGGCCCCGGACTTAAAGGATGTGCTTTGCTGGTGCAGAAACGGTCTGAAAACCGCTGTGGCCACCAACCGCTCGGATACCATGAACCGGGTTCTGGAAGAACACGGGCTGGAGAATTGTTTTGACCTGGTGGTCACGGCCATGGACGTGGCCAACCCAAAACCGCACCCGGAGCAGCTGTATGCCATCATGGCCCGTTTCCGGGCCGGCCCCCGGGAGGTGCTCTACATCGGAGATTCGCAACTGGATCAATACGCGGCCGAAGCCGCGGGCGTGGTGTTTGTCGCCTGCGGCAATCCCGGGCTTTGTGCGGACTACTACATTGACCAGTTATCAGAGATCAAATCCATCATAGCCGGCCGGCAGCAATAACCCGGCAAAAAAGATCCGGATACAGCCCATGAGCGATGAACAACGAATTTATCTGGTCGACGGCAGCACCTACATTCACCGGGCCTATCACGCCATCCGGTCCCTTTCCACCTCCAGGGGATTTCCCACCAACGCGGCCTACGGGTTTGCCCGGATGCTGATCAAGCTCATCCATGACCGGGACCCCAAATATGTGGCCATGGTTTTTGACAGCCGGAAGCCCACGTTCCGCCATGAACTCTATCCGGACTACAAGGGCCACCGGCCTGAGATGCCCGAAGACCTGGCCATGCAGATCCCGGTGATCCACGAGATCACCGGGGGCTTTAACGTCCCGGTTTTTCTTATGGACGGCTATGAAGCAGATGATCTTATCGGGACCCTGGCCCGCCAGGCAGAGGCGGCGGGATTTGAAGTGGTCATGGTCACCGGGGATAAGGACATGATCCAGTTGATCACCGACAAGGTCACCATGTGGGACCCCATGAAGGACCAGGTCACGGACAGGGACCGCGTACTGGCTGAAAAGGGCGTGGAACCGCACCAGATGCTCGATATTCAGGGCCTTTCCGGAGATTCTTCCGATAATATTCCGGGCGTGCCCGGCATCGGGCCCAAGACTGCCGCCACTCTGGTGCAGACCTACGGGGGCATGGACGAGCTCTATGCCCGCATAGATGAGATCCGTGCGGGCAAGCAGCGGGAGAAACTCGAACAATTCCGGGATCAGGCGTTTTTGAGCCGGAAACTGGCAAAAATTGTCACAAATGCGCCCGTCGCTTTCAACCCCAAAGATCTGGCCAAAAAAGCCCCGGATGCCAATCATCTGGCCCGGCTGTTTCGGGACCTGGAGTTTCGAAAGCTCCAGGAGGACTATCCCGTGGTCTCGGATCTGTCGGCCAAGGATTATCGTGTGGTGCGCGATGCCGCCGGCCTTGAGGTCCTTGCGGAAAAACTGGAAAAAAGCCCCTTTTTTGCCATTGACACGGAAACCACTTCAACCGAAGCGGTGCGCGCCGAATTGGTGGGCATTTCCGTGGCCATGGAAACCGACTGCGCCTATTACATCCCATGCGGCCACACAGGCCCGGATGCCGCACCCCAGCTTTCAAAAGCCGAGGTCTTAAAAAGGCTCGCCCCGGTGCTGGAAAACCCGGAAATCGGAAAGATCGGCCAGAACATCAAGTATGACTGGACGGTTCTGCGCCGCAGCGGGGCGAATCTGGAAGGCGTAATCTTTGACACCATGCTGGCCTCCTATCTGATCAACCCGGAAAAGCGGGCTCATGGATTAAACCAGATTGCCATGGATTATCTGGATCACCGGATGATCACCTATGACGAAGTTGTCTCAGCCCAGGGGGGCAGGCTTGAAAGCTTTGCCCAGGTGCCCGTGGAAAAGGCGGTGACCTATGCGTGCGAGGATGCAGACATCACCCTGGCCGCTTATTTCAAGCTTTCTCCAATGCTTGACTCCGCGGGCCTGTCTGAACTTTTGTCCGGCATTGAACTGCCGCTGGTGCCGGTGCTGGTGAAAATGGAGGAAACCGGTATCCGGGTGGACAAAGACCGGCTGCAGGCCATGTCCGGGGACCTGGCCCAAGAGCTTGAGCGCATTGAAGCCGATATTTACACCCTGGCCGGTGAAGAATTCAACATCAATTCCTCTCAGCAGCTTGGCCGTATTCTTTTTGACAAGCTCAATCTGCCCACACAGAAAAAAACAAAGAAAAAAACCGGCTATTCCACGGATGTGGAGGTGCTCACCGCCCTGTGCCGGCACCATGAACTGCCGGAGCTGGTGCTGCACCACCGGATGCTGGCCAAGCTCAAGTCCACATACGTGGATGCGCTTTTCGGGCTGATCAACCCGGCAACCGGCCGGATTCATACCTCTTTTAACCAGACGATAACGGCCACGGGCCGGCTGAGCAGTTCCAATCCCAATCTGCAAAACATTCCCATCCGCACTGAGGCGGGCCGGGATGTGCGCCGGGCGTTTATTCCCAAACAGGGCTGGCATTTTGTGGCAGCCGATTATTCCCAGATCGAGCTTCGCCTGCTGGCCCATTACTCAGGCGATGAAATTCTGATTTCCGCTTTTGCCAATGATGAAGACATCCACGCCCGGACCGCGGCCGAAGTGTTTTTCACGGATCGGCAAAACGTGACCCCGGAACTGCGCCAGCAGGCCAAGACCATCAATTTCGGCATCATTTACGGTATGGGTGCCTATTCCCTGTCCAGGGAGCTGGGGATCACCCGGAAAATGGCGCAAACCTATATTGATCATTATTTTGAGCGCTACGCCGGGGTAAAAAGGTTCATTGACCAGACCATTGAAGATGCCCGCCAAACCGGGCGGGTTTCCACGCGATTCGGGCGGATCCGCCATATTCCCGACATTAACAGCAAAAACGCCAATATGCGCGGTATGGCCGAGCGCGCAGCCATCAACACCCCCATCCAGGGCACAGCGGCCGATCTTTTGAAGCTGGCCATGATACAAGTGGATGCGGATCTTTCAAAACAGGGGCTGCAAACGGCCATGCTGCTGACCGTGCATGACGAACTGGTATTTGAGGTTCCGGAAGAGGAGTTGGAAACGGTTCAGCAGCGGGTCCGGCAGATCATGGAAAATATCGCCGAACTTTCCGTGCCTTTAAAGGTCAACATGGCCGTGGGCGGCAACTGGGCCGCGGCCCACTGATCCACCCGGGCAAAGCTTCATCAATACCCTCCGGGCAGGCGTGCGGGCGCGGATTATTCAGACCGGGATTGATCGGGTTTTTCCGAAGGGGTCTCGCGCACGGATTTTTCCACGGTCCTGTAGATATTGCGGAAATGGTCATGGAAACTCGAAGGGGAAACCGTTCCCACCTCTATGAATTTAACCACAATTTCCTTGACGGTCTTTAAGATCAATTCGTCCTGTTTCATGATTTGGCCTTGTTCAACGGGGTTTGGAGATACGGAATTTAACAACTGTCTTCATACCAGAAAAGACCTTGCCGTGCAATTGCTTGACAGGCCGGACCGCCTGGATTATTAATAAAGTTCTTGTGATTTAAGCCAATTGGATAAATGTTGGAAAAAACGGCCCGCCGGCTTTCAAAAATCCATGAAAATCCAGCCGGCCCGGTTAAAGCAGGTAACAGACAATGAAAAACATGAGTAAAATCGGAAGAAACGACCCGTGTCCCTGCGGCAGCGGGAAAAAATACAAGAAATGCTGCATGGGCAAACAAAATGCCAATCCCGTTGATATCGGCAAATGGTACCGTCAGAAATACAACATCGAGCTCAAGCAGGCAGCAGATATTGAGGCCATCCGCGCTGCCGGCCGGCTGGTGATCGAGGGGCTGGATCTTGTGGCCGGCAAGCTTGCGGCCGGCATGACCACTGAAGAGATCAACACCCTTGTCCACGAACATGCCATGGCCAACAATGCCGTACCCGCCCCGCTCAATTACCGGGGCTTTCCCAAGAGTGTTTGCACATCGGTCAACGAGGTGATCTGCCACGGCATTCCCGGCGATTACGTGTTAAAGGACGGCGATATCATCAATGTGGATATCACCCATATTTATAACGGCTATTACGCGGATGCCAGCAAAACATTTTTTGTGGGCACTCCGTCACCGGATGCGGAAAAGATTGTGAACGTGGCCGCCGGCAGCCTCAAAGCCGCCATGGAAATGCTGACCCCTGACCGTACCATCGGCGATATCGGATGGGCCGTCCAGCGCTATGCCGAGGGCCGGGGCTGCTCCGTGGTAAGGGAGTTTGTGGGCCACGGCGTGGGTTTTGATTTTCATGAACCGCCCCAGGTGCCCCATTACGGCAAAAAAGGCCAGGGCGTGGTGCTGGTGCCGGGGATGGTCTTTACTGTGGAGCCCATGATCAACCTGGGTACGGCCAAGCTGTTTGTGGAAGATGACGGGTGGACCGCAGTGACCGCGGACCGCAAACTGTCGGCCCAGTTTGAGCAGACCTTTGTGATCACGGAAGACGGGTTTGAAAGTCTTACGCCGTATCCCCTGTGATCGGCTCTGCGCCCGCCGGAAACAATGCCCGTAAAAGTGAGAAAATAAGATTGTAAGGCGCCAATGAGCACTGAATCCAGACAATCAGAGCCCAATATGGCCAACATGCCCGCGCTAAACGATGCAGAGGGCGACCGTGTTCCGCATGAAGCGGGCTTTGTGATCGATGCCCATGTGCACGTGTTTCCCAGGGCCATTTTTTCGGCCATCTGGAAATGGTTTGACGCCCATGCCTGGCCCATACGCTACCGGCTCGATGCCCGGGCGGTGATTGACTTTCTGCTGGCCCGGAAAGTGGGCCATGTGGTGGCCCTGCAGTATGCGCACAAGCCCGGCATTGCAGAGCAGTTAAACAGCTTCATGGCAGAGATCTGCCGGGATTATCCGGGCCGCGTCACCGGTCTGGCCTCGGTTTTTCCCGGAGAGCCGGATGCCGCCGGGATCCTGGAAAAAGCCTTTGATTCCGGCCTGGCCGGGGTCAAGCTGCATGCCCATGTCCAGTGCTTTGACTTAAACAGCCCGGAAATGGATGAAATCTGCCGGGTTTGCAGCCGGGCCAAAAAGCCCCTGCTCATCCATGCCGGAAGGGAACCCAAAAGTCCGGCTTATGCCTGTGATCCTTATGAAATCTGTGCGGTGGAAAAAATCGAGCGCATGCTTGATAACCATCAGGATCTCAGGCTTTGCGTGCCCCATCTCGGGGCTGACGAGTTTTCCGCCTATGCCCGGCTCATTGAATCCAGTGACCGGCTCTGGCTGGACACGGCCATGGCGGTTACCGATTATCTGCCCATAGACAACCCGGTAAGGCTTTCGGAGATGCGCGCAGACAGGGTTTTGTACGGGTCGGATTTTCCCAACATTCCCTATGCCTGGGACCGGGAGCTAAGAGAGCTGGCGCAAGCCGGGTTTTCCCGGGATTTTCTGGACCGGCTCATGTGGCAAAACGCCCGGGATCTTTTTGACATTTCTTTAAATCCCAATGAACCAGAGGCTTATGAAACAATCGCCTGACAAGGTGGTTTACGGCAGCCGCAGCGAAGTGACAGGCGGCGGGTTTTATTTTGCCTGTCACCCCGGGGTGCCCTGCTTTACCCGCTGCTGCCGGAACCCGGACATGTATTTGTATCCCTATGACATCATCCGGCTCAAATCCCGGCTGGAAATGGATTCGGAAACCTTTCTTGACACCCATACCTATACGGCCGTGCGCGACAATCCCTGGTTTCCGCACGTGATGCTCAAAATGAGCCAGAACCAGGGCCGGCCGTGTTCCTTTTTAACCGATCAGGGATGCACGGTCTATGAGGACCGGCCCTTTTCATGCCGGGCCTACCCCATAGAACCTGCCCTGTCCAGGAACATGGAGGACAGCCGGCCGGATCGGTATTTTGTCATGCGCCATCCTTACTGCAAGGGCCATGAGCAGGAGCAGTACCAGAGCGTGGAGCAGTGGATCGCAGGCCAGGAGCTGGGGCCTTTTATTGAGCACAACCGCCGCTGGGCGGCCATTGATGCTTTGCTGCGCGCCAATCCCTGGGGGCCCAAAGGCATGGAGAATCCGGCCGTGAAAATGGTTTTCATGGCCGCCTTTAACCCGGACCGGTTCAGGGAGTTTGTGTTTTCCAGCTCGTTTTTAACGCGATTTGAGATCCCCGCCGGCCGGAAGGCTGCAGTTGAAGCCAGGGATACGGATCTGATGGTGCTGGGATTTGACTGGATCGAGTTTTTGCTGACCGGGAAAGGCCCCCTGGCAGAAGCAAAGACCGGGTAGGCGGTTTTTGCCACTTATTGTTTCGACGGTTTTTCGGCATCCAGCAAAGCCCGGACCTTTCTGAGCAGTTCATCAGTTGTAAAGGGCTTTTGGAGAAGCTGCATGCCCTCGTGGAGTACGAAATTGGTGTGAATGGCGTTGCCGCTGTATCCGCTGGAAAAAAGCACCCGGATGTCCGGGTTGAATGCCTTGATGGCGTCATGGACCTGCCGGCCGTCTTTTGCGGGCATGACCACGTCAAGAACCGCCAGATCAATTTTGTCTCGGTTTTGGGTAAACAATTCAATGGCCGTCTCACCGTCTCTTGCGCAAAAAACATTGTAGCCGGCCCGGCTTAGCACGGTTTGCATCAAATCGCAGACCATTTCATCGTCTTCTGCCACCAGGATGGTTTCGGTTCCGCCCTTGACCCGTCCCTGGAGGTTGACTTCCACTTCCGTGGCCCGTCTTTGGGTTACCGGCAGATAGATTTTAAACATGGTGCCCTTGTCCGGCTCGGAGTAGACATTGATCATGCCCTGGTGCTGGCGGATAATGCCGTAAGCTGTGGACAGGCCCAGACCGTTGTTTTTCTCCCGTGGTTTGGTGTTAAAAAAAGGTTCAAAACTCCTGGCGGCTGTTGGGGCGTCCATGCCGCAGCCCGTGTCAGTGACGCTGATAAGGGCAAACCGTCCCGGTTCGGCCCATTCATGGGTCCGGCAGTACTGGCCGTTGATGAGCACATTTTCGGTTTCAACAGTCACGGTGCCGCCTTCGGGCATGGCATCTTTGGCATTGAGGCATAAATTGAGCAGCACCTGCTGGATATGGGCGGTGTCAACGCGCACCCGCCCCACGTGCCGCCCGGGAATAAAATCGATTTCGATTTTTTCCCCGATCAGACTCCGCAGCATGGATATGGTTTTGTCAATGAGTTCGTTGACCTCCATATCTTTCATCTGCATGACCTGTTTTCTGCTGAATGCCAGCAGGTGGCGGACCAGGTCCGCGGCCCGGCTGCCGGCGGCGCTGATTTCATTTAAACACGCCCGGGCTTGGTGGTCCTGGGGCAGTTCGTCTGCCATCAGGTCGGCATACCCGTTGATGATCTGGAGCAGATTGTTAAATTCGTGGGCGATTCCGCCGGAAAGCTTGCCCACGGCCTCCAGCTTCTGGCTGTGCCGGAGCCGTTCTTCCAGCTTTTTGCGCTCTTTTGCGGCCTGCTTCTGAGCTGTGATGTCCATGCCGGTAAAACTCAGGCCAAGGGAGAGGTTCTGCGGGTCTATGGGGGCGGATCTCAGGGAAATTTCCAAATTCCGGCCATCTTTGGTCTGCCATCTGCTTTCCACCGTGCCCAGGCCCTTTTGCGCAATCTGCTCCTGTATCTCCCGGGCCACCCGGTCGTAATCGTCTTTTGTCGGATACAGAATGCGGGCGCTTTTTCCCACCAGTTCATCCCGCCGGTATCCGGTCATCTCGCAGAGCCTTTGATTGACGTCGCGGATGATCCGGTCCCGGACAACTTTGTTTTCCATCAGGGGTTCCACAAAGCCCAGGGCAATGGGAGATGTGTGAAACAGGCTGCTCAGCTGTGCTTTTTGCTCAGCAATTTCGGTCATGGCCTGGTTTAGCTGCTGGGTTTCCTCCACGCACATGAGTATGTGCGGATCGGCGGGGTTTTCTGTATTGTTGATGCACATGGCGGAGACAAAAACCGTGCAGCCAAACCGGATCTCTCCGGATTGCTTGTTAAGGTGGGCTTTGCGGCGGTGGCAGGCGGCCTGGCGCTCCATGGCTTCTCTGATGGCCCGGTTGATTTCGCATTGCTCGCAGGCAGGGGTGTTTCCGCACCCCTCCGGATAATCTTCAGCATTACAGCAGCACAAAACCTCGCCCGGCGGCTTCCCGGCCATGTCGTTTAAAGGCGAGCCGGATTCCGGGTTTTCGGGAATGATCAGCTTCTGTACCCGCCGCTGGCTGTCGATGAGCAAAACAAGCAGATTCGTGTTTTCGGCAATGTCGGGAAGGGACAATTTGCGGTCACGGGACGGTTTCATGGACCTCCTCTGGCATTGCCATGTTTATCGCCTATTTGGGTATATGAGCCTGCGGGTGGCAGAAAGGCGAACATTTTCTGCCGAAGTTTATTTTTTGAGATAACCCCCAGAAATAATTTTACTTTAAAACTGCATCAAAGGTCAAAATCTTTTTATTGGATTCTGTGTTTCTTATCCCTTGCTGATGGTTTCGTAAAAAGCTTTTTACCGCGTCCGCTGTTGTTGCAGGAAGGAAGCCCTGCGGCCGGGGTCAGTTTTTTCGCTCCTGACCGTTTACGGAT